>WJMC01000241.1 GCA_014728145.1 Candidatus Zixiibacteriota bacterium
AAGGGAACAGGTCAGCCACACTGGCGATAAATGTATTTTCGCGATTGTAGAGATTTTGTTCGTCCGCACGGCGCAGGAGGTTCTCGATCATCGGCGCTATCGAATTGGATGATGGAGTGATAGTAGCCGCCAGGAATATATCCTTGAACAGGTAGGCTGTGTTGCCTTCCAGACTGCTGTTTTTCAGATTGCCCCTGACCGCGTGATAATAGCTTTCCAGGTAACGGTCATAGAGTTCCAGAAGCAGATTTTTCAAGTCCGCTGTCTTCTCCTCGTTACCGGGATCACGACGGAGTCTTTCATAAGCCATCAGGTACTCGATCTCGGCGTTATAGTAATAGCTCTGAACCTTGAGCGCCAGAGAAGTATCCAGCTCTGACTTGATAGAGCTTTTAGCGGCCTGCAGATCCGACCAGTCGCCGTTTTTATAGTAGGCGTCGAGATGGTCGAGATAATCTTTGGCATAGTTCTGGGCCGTTGCCTGGCCGGCAAACACTACTGCCAAAAGAATAACCGCCGCGTTTCCAATCAGACAAAAAATCGTTTTGCGCATTACCCTACTCCTCATATAATAATTACAAATTTTCCAGACATTCTTCGTGCTTCAATAGTTTGCACAACTTACGGGTGACATCTTCGAACATGAATTCGACGTCGCCCACCTGCTTTTCTATATTCACCGGGACTTCGATAAAGCTCAGGTCTGAGAGCACCTTCAAGCGATCCTTGTTGATTTTGAGCACCAGCCATGTGTTCTTATGCAGAATCAACATGCGGTTATTTCCATCTCCCCGTTCGACTTTGAGCCAGTTGACACCGAAGTCACTGCGCGCCAGTGAGGCGGTCTGCCGTAAAAACAGCGACTGCGCGCAGAGTCTGAGACACAGGTCTACCATCTGGTAGTGATATGGATCCAGCTCCGAGTGCGAGATCTCCATTGAGGGAGCGTGCCTGACTTCAATATCACCGTAATCGTAGGAGCGCAATGTGTCATTGGAGATATCGGCCAGCACCTGGCGCACCGGTTCATTGGCCTGGCTGCGGTCGACCGTTTCCATGTTTTCGATTACCGGCGCGGTCAGTTTCGGCATATCTCTTTTGACCACCTGTTCCTGTTCCATATCTCGATTCACTTCAGCTTTGACCTCCCGCCTCTTTTCCATCGGCTGTCTGCGCATACGACGACGAACTTCTTCAGGGGCACGACGGTTACTTCTCTCGACAACCCTTCTGCGCACTTTCTTGGTCTCGACTTCCTTGGGAGGTTCCGGTTTCGGTTTTAGCTTCGGTTTTTTGATCTCCGGCTTTATCATTTCCACAGTGAACTTATTTTCAGAAATTGTTTCTTTTTCTTCCAGGTCAATGAAGAAATTGGGCGTCGATGATGACAGGTTGGATTTGAGAACGAATATAAAAACCACCAGCAGTCCCACAAGTATGAAGAACTTACCAGTCTCGTCACCTGTGCGCGTATACTCATTGACAAGGCATTTTTCTATCGGGTTTCCGGATATGACTGCTTCATCTTCGAGCCGGGCATCATCCGGGTTAAAAAACGACTGCATTTAAGATTCCTCTGTCCTGTAAACGAGATTGCAGGGATACTCCAATTGATTGCAGGCGGCCAGCGTGATCGCTATCAGCCCGTAATACGAGTAAACCGAGCTGTAGACATCGATCGTGGTCGAATCTGGCCGAAGGCCTTTGTCGTGAACGAAATCAGACAGCCTCTTTTTGAGGTACTTGAATGATTCCGGGCTCGACAACTGGCTTTTGCTCATCGAGAGATAGAGCGTATCCGGTGCTTCGGTTGATTCGTCTTTATATATGAGTGCCATGCGGCTCGTGTCCGAATTCTGAGTTTCCTCATAAATCTCAACCCTGACCGGTGAACGCTGGACCTCGGCCTGGCTTTTTGCCGCCTTGAAAGGCATCTCGATCTTTTCGAGTTTCTGAGCTCCCGAACCGATCATGATGAAAAAGAACAGCAGGATAAATGCCAGATCGGAAGCACCGATTATAAACGGCGTCATGTATTTGGATTTTACCTTAGCTGACATTTACCGGCCCCCTTGACATTACTTCGGGCTTTTCCTTTTTCTTATCATCTTCATTCTGATCGGTATCGTATCTCTCCACCAGGTTGCAGACCGCAAACGCCTTGAGGATCATGCGATCGTAAATCCTTTCAGTAATCTGGCGGGTAAAGTAGCTGAACAGTATCGCCGCGCCCAGATTCAAAAGTCCCCACAGGGAGCTGATCACTGCGACCTTCATACCAACAGCGAATTCCGGAGAATTAGTAAGCCCCGAGACACCGTTTTCAGACTGTGTAAAAATGAACAGGAGCCCAATCAACGTCCCGAAGAAACCAGCCGCCGGAGAGGTGGTTGAAATCGAATCGTAAAGTGAAGTCTCGTTTATGTTTTCGATCACCTTGTCAAAACGATTGCGCATGTGCAAATACAGATGATCATATTTTTTGGAATCATTGATTACCGAGGCGGACTGTTTCAGGACCTTCCAGAATGCGCATCCAAAGTGGCGCATATCCTTTACTTTGATATAGAACTGGTTCCAGTTACGTGGCCTGTCCTTAACGAATTCCTCCAGCGTCTTGTCGCTGGGGTAGTACTTTTTACGATTCATCGTAATCAATATGAAAGCGATGAACCGGGCGACTGTTGCCAGCGTCAGGGCAGTCAGGATGAAATAGACCACCGTCACGACCGTATGGTAGTTCTCGTGAACGAAATTGGCTAAATCGAACCCGATCGGATCAGTCTTGGCAACCTGTTCGTAGGCCTTGATTTTCTGGTAGGCTTTTGAACTCTCGTCGACATTTGCCTGGGCCAACTCGAGGCGGTTTTCGATCTTCTGCACAGAATTATTGTGCATCCCCCAGATAAAGAAGTAGGACAGGACCAGCACCACCGTCGTCACGCCGATCCAGATTAGAGTCTCCTTGCGATGCAATTTATAAGTTGGAGAACTCTCGTTTTTTTCATCATAGAATTCGGACATCAAAACCTCCCACAGTACTGTGGTTTCCTATGTTGAGCGCTTTTTATCAATGTGATTTTCCAGGCCGGAAACAACAATTCCGTAAGCCTGGTGACCCGCAAACTGATTTTATTCTTAATTTCCAAGCCCCTGCTCGATTCGGGTTTGAAGCCTTCCGGTGCTACTCAAACTGTAACGGCTCATTGCTTTAAGCGGTTTGACACCGGACGCTTTTTGGTAAATCTTTGCACAGTCTTATCACTTTGTTTATCGCCAAAATGAAACGATTTCTTTAGGGCTTTTTGAGGAAAAGTGAACCGGATTTAACTGTCTTGTATTTAATAATATAAGTGGAGTTGAAGGGCGTTATATGGGATTCACTGCAAAGCGCTGTCGGCGAGCACGTTTCCCTTTGAAAACGGAGTCTCGCAAAATGCAAAACCCGCCAGCACTCAAAATGCAGGCGGGTTATATTTTCATAAACAGCTAATTCCTACGGACAGTTGGCACAGGGTTCGGGACCAAACGCGAACGCATAATTCACAATATAGACCGCGTCAGATATATCAGCCTTGCCATCGCAATTGACATCGGCAGACTCGATCGGATCAGGTGCGGGAGCACTGGGATCGAAGAAATAATTCACCATGAAAACTGCGTCGGTAACATCCACCGATCCATCGCCGTTGGCATCACCACACATGAAATCATTGGGATCATAGACGGCGACACCGTCGAGAGGAGAGTACCCGGAATACTGGTTTTCAGCATCTTTGGCCCTGATTTTGTAGAAATAATCTCCAACCGGTTTGCCCGAGAAGGTTTTGGAAACATCCGGAGGATACTCGGTATAGACCGTTTCCATCTCAAATTTGCCGACCGTCTCGATATCGTCGACATAAAAACCTTCATCCATGACATAACCGTCGGTCGCATAGCTGAAGCGGATGACTATCGACTCCCCGGCATAATCGGACAGATCGAAGATCGCGTCGACCCATCCCGAAGAACTACCGGTGATACCATGACCATGGTTGTTGCCGTTGGGATTGAATGTCGTGGTGATATTTCCTTCAATGGTTTCAAAAGTCGTGCCGTCGGTGGAAACCTCCACGTACGCGTAATCCCAGTCAAGCTCGATATCATACCAGGTTTTGAATCTCAGGGTATCACCCACTTCGACCGGGAAGTATTTTGTGAAATCCATGTAATGATAGATATTGTTGGCCTGCTCTGAATAGAAACTGCTGGGGAAGGAACTGTAACGACTGCTCGAAATCGAGAAATTATTGTTGTTATCGCAGTAGTCGAAGTTTTCACCCGAGTCAACCGTTTCAGTGTAATTCTCGAGCTCCAGGAGTTCATATTCAACCGCCGGGTTGAGAGAATCATGGAAACTCCAGTTGACATCGTAATCAGTACCGAATTCGACAGAATCGAGTACCGACACAGTCGGCGGTAATGGCGGTTTCAGCTGGAAGACATTGCCAGCAATACGAGTAAGGAATTTGAGCGGGGCGATGTTTTCCTGCAACAGAGCCGGTATTCGATATGTAGGAGGCCAGAAACCGTCGGAGGAGCTTCCCACCTCGAAGGTAACCGCAAAGCTTTTGGGTTTAGTCGTCTGTTCTCCATAGGACCAGTCATCAGATGAGCCGTTGACCGGATAGAGAAGTTCCCAGGCTGTACCTGGTTCGTATCCGTTCATTGATTCGACAGTGTCTCCTATGGCCTGGAAGATATCATGATCCTCGGTGTAGATTGTTTCATACCCCCATGGATAGATTAATAAATTCGAATGTGAATGGTAATAAACAGTTATCACGAATTCATGGGCATTGTGGAACGCGCGCAGGTTCTGAGTTTCCGGTTCGGAAAATCCTGATGTTCCGCGATATGTATCACTGCTCGGATATGGTGATGATCCGGAGTTGTCATAACCCCATTCATAACCGAAATTACGGTTGAGGTCCACACCATAGGAGCCATCGCCGTTATTGCGACGATTCTTGCGCCACATCCCTCCGCCCAAAGGATCAGTATACTCATTGTGATAATAGCCATCCGGATTCACGCACGGGATAAACCATATCTGGCGATTATCGACCATCTGGGTGATCTCGGGATCGACACCATAGTTTTCTGTCAGGCTGTCGGCAAAATTGAGAAGCACCATCGGAGTAATAACTTCCCTGGCATGGATTGCGGCCGTGTAGAGCACCTCGGTTTCCGTCTCGGAACTGATCGGGTTGTCCGAAATCATGAAAGCATACATCTCACGTCCCTCGATAGTCTGGCCTATGGATATCTTGGGCGCGACGATATTGGGGTGATCAATATAGAGCTGATCGATCGCGGCTTCGATCTCGGAAAGAGTCATGTAACCACCCATATCTTTGGAAATATCGAGACGCGACTGGTAATGGCTGGTCAGGTCCTCGTGGACCACACGCATATTGTAGCCCTTTGACTGAAGCTTCGAGAACTGCTCCGATGTGGTAACTATTACGAAATAGTCGTCATGGCGTTCAACTATATCTAGCGCTTCTTTCTGCAGATCAACATAGTCCTGCTTTGAATCGAAATAGATTTCGACCTGCATATAGCTGTCGGATGCTGAAAGGTTCGAGGCAAACAGAAATGCAAAAGCTGTCAAAGCTATCAACAGTATATGATTATTGCGCATAAATCCTCCGGCTTGGCGAGTAGTTAGAATCAAAAAAAGAGCTAATACCGGTTGAAATATAACATTATACGGCTTTTTAGCAAGCCTAAACTGGCTTAGTATTACTCTCTTTTATCGCAGAATTTGCGGTTTGAACACGATAACCAGTTTTCAGAGTGACGACAAAAGCCGTTTTTTCGTTCTCGGAGGAATCGATTTCTACCGTTCCACCCAGCCCGTTAACCAGTTTTTTAACAATCGACAACCCCAGTCCGGTTCCCTGTTCCTTGGTTGTAAAAAAGGGCGAAAAGATCTTGTGTGACTGCTCTTTTTCGATCCCGGGACCATTATCAATAATTTTGATCACAATCATGTCCTGGCTGTTTGTATTTCTTACCAGGACGTCAACCTGCCCATTTTCAGGAGCGGCCTCGACAGCATTTTTTATCAGGTTGGTAAAGATCTGGTCCAGCGCCACCCTGTCGCTGGTGAATTCAATCGATTTTTCAGAAAAGTCATCTGTAAGAAGGACAGCTTTCTTTTTTGCCAGATTTCCGAGTTTTTGTATAATCTGTGTAAGAAGCTCCTTTAAATCCACATTTTCAGGAGTAAAAGCGACCGGGCGCGCGAATGTCAAAAAGCGTTTTAGCATAGTTTCGCAATTGTCGGCTTCGGTGCGGATCGACTCTGCAATCTGGCTGGTCTGGGAATCGCCCTCGGAAATTTTAGTCAGGTACTTGCCGTATCCGACAATCGCCATCATGGCGTTACGGAGTTCATGCGCCAGCCCTGCTGACATCTCCCCCACGGCCGCCATCTTCTCCTTGAAGGCGATTTCATTCTGGAGCTTGCGCACCTCTGTCAAATCAGCCAGAAGCAATATCGCGCCCACCATACGGCTGTTGTGATCGTAGACCGGTGAACCGGACAGGCCCAGAACTTTTTCCTCTCCTGTTTTCTGGATCAGCTTCTGCTCCATCCGTTCAACTGTTGATCGTCCTGTCATTATTGATCTGAAGGTATCCACGATAAAGGGGTAGCCAGCAAGAAGCTGTTCATAGTTTTCATCATTGGCTGAGAAATAATCGAGCTCGAGAATAGCCCGGGCAGAGCGGTTGAGATGGATTATTTTCCCCTGGCGATTGATTCCGATCAGGCCGGAGAGCATACTTTCGAGGATAAACTGATTGAAATGTTCAAGGCGGTCTGCACGCCTCTGTGAATT
>WJMC01000242.1 GCA_014728145.1 Candidatus Zixiibacteriota bacterium
GTGAAACTTGACCGGTCGGGTGAGCTACCTCTTTAGAGGTAGGCCCGGTGTTACCCATATCGTTAATCCGTACCACTCCTGTTTTTATTAGTTGAATGAATCCCACCCGCATGCGGGTGGGTTACCGGTCCTTTAATAAACTGGAAGCGTGGAGAGAATAATATATGGCCTGGTTGCTTATGTGTTAAATCAACACCAGGATATGCCTGTTTGCCAAGGCACACAATTGAGTTGACAGAATCGCAAAATCGGCAGAGGATAATTGAATTGACATTCCGTTTCACAGGGCTATATTTAGAGATTAAATGTTTTTAGCGGAGTAGTTTATGCGTGCACTTATTACCGGGATAACCGGACAGGACGGTTCCTATCTGGCCGAATTTCTTCTGGATAAAGGCTATCAAGTCTACGGCATGATCCGCCGTGCCTCCACCGAGAATTTTGAAAGAATCAATCATATCCGTGACAAAATCAGCCTCGAACAGGGCGATTTGCTCGACCAGAATTCGCTCAATACGATCATATCCGGGGTCGCTCCGGATGAGGTTTACAATCTTGCGGCGCAGTCATTTGTGCCGACATCATGGAATCAACCCGGGCTGACCGCTGAATTCAATGCTGTCGGCGTGACCCGTCTTTTGGAAGCGATCCGCCAGATAAATCCGAAAATCAAATATTACCAGGCATCATCGTCGGAGATGTTCGGCAAGGTGCAGGAAGTGCCGCAGACCGAAAAAACCCCGTTTTATCCCCGTTCTCCCTATGGTGTCGCCAAGGCATATGCGCACTGGATCACGGTCAATTACCGTGAATCCTACAATATGTTTGCCTGCTCGGGGATCCTTTTCAACCATGAATCTCCGCGCCGGGGACTGGAGTTCGTGACCAGAAAGATTTCGGACGGTGTGGCCAGAATCAAGCTCGGATTAGCCGACAAACTGCTTCTGGGCAATCTCGAAGCCAAACGCGACTGGGGCTTTGCCGGTGATTATGTTGAGGCGATGTGGCTCATGCTTCAGCAGGATGAACCGGATAATTACGTCATCTCTACCGGTGAAACTCATTCGGTGCGCGAATTTGCCGACCTCGCATTTTCCCATGTGGGATTAAATTACAAGGATTATGTCGGTGTCGATGAGCGCTTTATGCGTCCGGCGGAAGTCGATGCTTTAATCGGTGACTCGTCCTTCGCCAAGCAGAAACTGAACTGGACACCGAGGACAACATTTAAGGGCCTGGTCGAGATAATGGTCGACGAGGATATGAAGCGTCTGCAGGAGGCAGGAAAGGCTTAATGAGGGTTTTTGTGACGGGCGTTTCCGGTTTCGCGGGATCTTTTCTGGCCCGTGAAATGCTCGAAAAGGGGCACGATGTATCCGGGACTTATCTGCCGCAAGAGAGTCTCGACCGGATCGATACGCTCAAAAAAGATCTCGGGCTGTATTCTCTCGACCTCACAAAACCAAAAATACTCAACACTATCCTGAAAAAGGAAAACCCGGAATACATAGTTCACCTGGCGGCGCAGTCGTCGGTGGGGCGGTCGTTTAAGTATCCACAGGAGACCTACGACATAAATTTCTACGGCACCTATCACCTGATCGAATCCGCCCTGAATAACTGCGATTTGCAAAAATTTGTGCTGGTGTCTTCGGCCGATGTCTGCGGGGTGGTCAAAAAAAAGGATATGCCCCTTTCGCCCGATCATCCTCCCAAACCGGTTTCACCCTATGGTCTATCGAAGGCGGCCTGCGAGATGCTGGCCTGGCAGTATTTCAAAAAGCAGGATTTCCCGGCAGTCGTGATTCGCGCTTTCAACCACAGCGGACCCGGCCAGGAAAGAGGCTTCGTGATACCCGATTTCTGCAGTCAGATCGCCGCTTTGGAAAGAAAACGGGGTCCCAAAAAGATGCGTGTCGGCAACCTTAGTGCAAAGCGGGATATCTCCGATGTGCGCGATATCGTCGTCGGTTACCGTCTCGCTTTAGAATGTGGAAAGCCGGGAAAAACCTACAACCTGTGCGCTGGCAGGGCGTACCGTATCGAAACCCTGTTGAAGAAACTTTTGAGGTTTGCTGACGCGGATATTCAAGTTGAAACTGACCCGAAGCTGTCCCGGCCCTCCGAGGTGCCTGTCCTGACAGGAGATATTTCCAAGACAGAAAAGCAGTTAGGGTATAAATTAAATTATCAAATTGACGATACATTAAAAGACTGCCTGAATTATTATCGATCTTTTCAAGGAGGAACACATGGTCGAGCTTCAGGATAAAATCAAAGACAAAACCGCGCAGGTGGGTATCATCGGACTGGGCTATGTCGGCCTCCCGCTGGCGGTGGAATTCGCCCAGAAGGGCTTCAATGTCATCGGATTCGATATATCCAAGAAGAAGGTCAATTTGATCAATTCGGGCAAATCGGATATCGGCGATGTCGCCAGTGAATCCGTAAAGATTTTGATAGCCTCCAAGATGTTGTCCGCCACCGATGATTTCGCGCAACTCAAGAAATGTGACTGCGTGGCGATCTGTGTACCCACACCGCTTTCCAAGACCAAGGATCCGGATGTCAAGTACATACTCGACGCTGTCCAGGAGCTTCAGGAATTTCTGCATGAGGGGATGCTGGTGGTGCTGGAGTCGACGACCTATCCGGGTACCACGGAAGAGCTTATCCTGCCTTCACTGGAATCGACCGGACTCAAGGTCGGCAAGGATTTCTACCTGGCGTTTTCCCCTGAGAGAATCGATCCTGGCAACAAGCAGTATAAAACCACTAATACCGCCCGTGTGGTCGGAGGGGTGACCGCCAAGTGCCGCAAGGTGGCAAAGGAATTCTACGGCAGTATCGTCGATAATGTCCATGTGGTCAGCTCCACCAAGGGGGCCGAGATGGTCAAACTGCTGGAGAATACCTTCCGCTCGGTCAATATCGCCATGGTCAATGAGATGGCGGTCATGTGCGATCGTCTCGGGCTGGATGTGTGGGAGATAATTGATGCCGCGGCCACCAAGCCGTTCGGGTTCATGCCTTTCTATCCCGGTCCCGGGCTGGGCGGGCACTGTATCCCGATCGATCCGCATTACCTCTCATGGAAACTGAAATCGCTCAATTACTACGCCCGCTTCATAGAGCTGGCGGGAGAGATCAACTCGCAAATGCCGGAATATGTTGTTGACCGTGTGGCTTTGCAGTTGAACGAAAACGGTATCCCGCTCAAAGGCACAAAGGTGTTGATTCTGGGTGTGACATACAAGAAAGATATCTCGGATGTGCGCGAGTCGCCGGCCCTGGATGTGATCCGGCTTTTGCAAAAGCGTGAGGCCAAGGTGGCTTATAATGATCCCTATGTGCCCAAGCTCAAGTTCGACAGCGGTGCTGATATGCAGTCGGTCGAGCTGACCGAGGAGCTCTTGCAATCGGCTCAGATGACGATCATTTTGACTAATCATTCCGATTATGATTACAAGATGATCGTGGAGCATTCCAATCTGATCTTCGACACCCGCAATGCCACCGGCGATATCAAAGGCGCTAAATCCAAGATCTCCAAATTGTAGATTAAATTGATATGAGGTCTATATGAGGCAGTATCATTGTGGTACTGCCTTTTTTTATGATTCTATGTGAACCTCAAGTCAGAAGCGTACCGTAAGGAATCTTACCTTACTGTTTGTAAATTCGTTTGGGTGACCCGCCCGTATCCGGTTGCGTTTCTTGTCAGGCACACAGGGCGTCTGACCTGCATGAGAACAAACAAAAAGACAGGCTGTCTCGTCCGTGAGACAGCCTGCCTTTGCAATGTGAATCTATAATCAACAGGTGTGATGTTGAGTTGATTTAGCGCGCACCCGCGCAGTTGCTATTTCCGCAACCCGCTTCGACGGGTAACGGCCGTAAACTTCTTTTCGAACCTGTCCAATCAAGAATTCAGCCAACTTGGTATCATCAGAAAACTTCTTGCTGTCGATTTCGTTGAGCTTTTTACAGGCTGTTTGTGCGACTTCATCTTCTGATAACGGTGTCAGCTTCAAATACTCGAAAGCCTCATCCAGCTTAATCTGTTTGCCATTGGAGGCCAGATAATTCAAGACCACGAAAACCGCTTCATCCGGCAAACCTTTTTCTTTGATCTTCTTGAACAGGTCGATTAAAAATTCATCGTGGATGAAGGTCAGGTCGGCCCCGTTGCGCCTCAAATCTTTAAGGTGATATTCAAATAACTGAGCTAAAAACTTTGGAGAAACCGGCACCTTATCCAGTAACCGGTCGAACATCAAAGCGTAGCGCGACCTTCCCAGCGAATAGACCATGTGCTCCGATAATCCCATTTTTTTCCAGCGTTGATCGCGGTTGTACGACGGGTCCGGGGTGACCTTTTTCAATTTCTCCAGCCTCTCGGGTGTGATCGCCACTGGCGGAGAATCGGTATCCGGATACATCCTGTCCGCCCCCGGAAGAATCCGCTCGAAATCGGTGATCCCCGCGCCTATATGCTGACGGGTTTCATTGGGCACTCCGCCACAGGCCTCGACCGCGCGAATCTTGATTTCGGAAAGCGCGGTGTTGACATCTTGTGCGGGGCCCCAGGCAATCACTACCGCGTCAGTATGACGCAGGTTGAATTCATCCTTGATCCGGTTGCAGACAGATTGTGGCAAACCGGCGCAACTGACATCATCGGAATGAATCAAATTCGGATATTTATCGAGGCAGGCAATCACCTTGACCCTTCCAGCCAGCTCATCGGCAAAATCTTTTCCCGGCTGAGTCTTGTAATTCAGGATACCGGCGAAGCGTTCCAGCATGATCCCGCCAACTTTTCCGCCTTCGGCAAGCGCTTCGGAGATTCCGGGATGATCGGTATTTTTAAATATGTCGCTCAAATCCTTTTTTTCGGCATGGATTGTATCGGATGAAATCCCGCGGACACCGAGATCTTTTTTTATCTCGAGCAGGGCTTTTTGCCGGAGTGCTTCGATTTCTGTCAGGCGCTTGATATAA
>WJMC01000243.1 GCA_014728145.1 Candidatus Zixiibacteriota bacterium
TACCTGCTTCAAAACAGTTGAATAAAATATGATCAACAGAAGATATGCCAGCACAGCGGTTGTAAACTGTATATTGAGCATAAAATACGCTCCTGCCAGAGCGGTTGCCATCAGGATTACCGCCCAGACAGTCGCCGTGGACCGTGGCAGTTTATCAGCCGCGATCGGGCGATTACGTTTTTTGGGATGATTGCGGTCTTTTTCGTAGTCGATGACATCATTGATCAGGTAAACAGCCGATGAAGCCAGGCAGAATACGCCGAAAGCCAGAATTGATTTCAGTACCAGGTCGATATTGGTAAATTCGCGGGCGAATATCAGCCCTGCAAAAACGACAAGGTTTTTGGACCATTGGTGAGGTCTCATGGCCTTCAGCAGGTACTTGATCATGGGTTAAATATTAGCTATCGGGATTCGAAAGGCAAGCTGTTTTCTATTTTCGGAAGGAAATCGGAGAGGAAGTTTTGCAGTACCTGTTCCCCTTCCTGTTCGGTTTTTCCCTGGGGCAAAAAGAGCGTGAGTCGTATAAAGGCGGCATCAGTCGGTCTCATCAACAGAGCATTTTTGAACAGGTCAAATTTGAGAGCGAACTCGTTGGTGATTATCCCTGACCGGGTTTCAAACCAGTAGTACATCAACTGGCGCACGTTGCGAGCCCCGATAATTAAGCGATTGACCGGCAAACTGCGCCCGTTGATTTCGAGTGTGGTGACCGTATGGCTCATGATGCCCCATCCTCCGCCGGGCAGGCAGTGACGCGGGCTGTGAATCTGGGCGCCATATTTCTGATCCTCGAAATATCCGATGAATAACCCGGGCTGGCTGTTGTCCAGTTGCGGATGAGTGTAGCTCCGCATTGTGGTCGATGTGGCCTGCAGGACCTGGTAAGTCACCTCGGAAAATATATGTTCCTCGCCCTGCCAATCTTTGTATTCGAGCGGGAGCTGTTCAAAATCAGCCGGACGGTCAGGAGTGACCGTAGTATAACGCAAAATGTAGGATAATCCGCCGAAAACCACCAGCAGTGCGACAGTGATCAGGAACGGAGTTTTTTGAATTCCGGTTTTTCCCATTTGAGAATAGCTCCCAGAGCAAAGAGTAAAATCAGTGAAAACACGAACACGATCAATCCGGAGATCTCATGCAATGTACCTTCGGCGAATTTAATTGAAACAGTATGCGCACCCAGGGCGGTGACTGTTACCCGGAAGACATTGCCGGCGATTGCGATCGGGACCGTCGCCAGAAACAGAAAGACCGCTTTAAATTTGTTGTCCTGCGTGAAATAGGCGAACAGCGCGCCCAAAGCCAGAAGCGAAAACAGCGAACGGATCCCTGAACAGGCCTCGGCTACTTCCAGGGTATAATTGGGTATATGCAGAATATTTCCCTGGCGGATGAGAGGCAGTCCAATTGCGTTTAAGACCACCCCGGCAACTTTGGAGGCCAGAAGTTGCATCGGAAAAGTGGCGGCATAATATATAACATAAGGTATCGGGATCATAAACAACATGAAGAAGAAAGCGAACCAGATCTTGCGTGTGAACTGCCATCCGAAAAAGTACAGACACAATGAAAACAGCAGACCGACAAATGACACCCGCGCGGTGAAATACTCCGCCCCGGCGGTACCGGCGATTAAAAGAAAGAGCGAGCCGATCGCCATCAAAAGCCCAAGATTGTTCATCTTTGTGGGTGTCTCAGCCAGCTCATTGCGTTTACGCCAGATCAGCCAGGCCGCAATCGGCAGGATCAGAAAACCATGGGAATAGTTATCGTCCTGATACCAGTCGACCACAAGGTCGATCAAGACCGGCAGGTAGACTGCGAGTATCAGGACCAGTATAAAAATGATCTTTATATCTATATTTATGCCGGGTTTGGCGGTGGTTTCAGGATTTGTCATCAGACCTGCTATTTTTTGCCGGCGTAGGCGGCGGTTTTCATTTCCTGCCTGAAGTGTTCGACAGTTTTCTCAAGACCTTCCTTAAATCCGACTAACATCTTGTAACCCAGTTTTGTTTCCACCTTATCGATAGCGGCCATCGAATGTTTGATATCGCCGGGTCGGGGCTGGTCGAAAAGCGGTTCGATATCGGTCCCGATAATATCATTTAGATCTTTCAAAAGGTCAAGCAATGTATAGCGTTCGCCACAGGCCACATTGAAGATTTCACCGCGCACATCCTCGCTCTCTGCCGCCAGGATATTGGCATAGACAGCATTGGAAACGTAGGTGAAATCGCGCGACTGGAGACCATCGCCGAAAATCACCGGCTGGTTGCCGGTCAAAAGGGCGTTGATAAAGAGCGGAATCACAGCAGAATAGTGGCTGGTCGGGTCCTGGTTGGGACCGAAGACATTGAAATAACGCAGTGCCACACAGGGTAGATCGTAAAGACGGTCGTAGACAGTGGCGTAATACTCGCAGGTCAGCTTGGTGACAGCATAAGGTGAGAGTG
Source organism: Candidatus Zixiibacteriota bacterium (assembly GCA_014728145.1). Taxonomy (NCBI): domain Bacteria; kingdom Pseudomonadati; phylum Candidatus Zixiibacteriota; species Candidatus Zixiibacteriota bacterium. The sequence goes on from WJMC01000243.1 coordinate 2,463, forward strand.
GCGAGGGCATCATTTTCTCATGTTTGGGAAGTTCCTCGGACTCGCCGTAGACTGAGGAAGAGGATGCCAGGACGAATTTTTTGACGCCGGCCTGTCGCGCCGCTTCGAGCAGGTTGAGAGTACCGCATAGATTGACATCGTTGGATGTCAACGGGTTCTGGACGGACCGCTGGACCGATGGTAAGGCCGCCTGGTGCAGTACATAGTCTACATCCTTGACTGCTTCGATCACAGTCCAGTAATCCCGGATATCGCCGTCGACCAGCTCGATCCGATTCATAAGAGGTGCCAGGTTCCGTTTGCGACCGGTCGAGAAATTGTCGATCACGCGTACATCTTTATTCTGCCTGAGAAGTTCTGCTGCTATGTTGGACCCGATAAAACCGGCTCCTCCGGTAACTAAATAACGCATATATGTTCTTCTCCCTGATTGGATTCCGCTTTATATAAGTATCGGCTTTCGGCTTCACCAGTTAAACCAATAATGCATCCGGATTTGGATGTAAACTCCTGCACCCCGGTCAAAATAATGGCATTCAAGGAATAAAACAGGATAAATATTATATATATTTTTTCGGCCGGTGTTTAAATCCAAACATCCCGGCTGATAAATTTTCCTGTCATTCTGACAAATCTACTTTTCTTCGGGACTGCCTGCCGGTGACCATTCACCAAAGTGTTCGTTGTGAACCTTGACTTTACCTTTGAATTTGTATTTCAAACTGGAGTTGTAGCCCCATTCGAGATACTCCGATCCACCTCCGCTTTCGGTCGTGATCAAGAAGCGGTTCGACAGACCGCCGAAATAAGCGGCCTGCTTTTCGGGAGAGGCCTGATCACCCCCGGACGGGTCGACCGGGAACCATCCGACATTGGGCAGATAGACCTCGACCCAGCGATGAAAGACATCGTCAGTCGAAGCATCATCGCCCCGCACAACCACCGAGCCGACATAGCGAGCGGGAATCCCGGCTCCCCGGCAGAGCGAAATGTAAACGAACGAATATTCCGAACATGAGCCGGAACCGCGCTTGAGCACGGTCGGAGCGATATTCCATCCTCCCGCCAGCTCATAATACATATTTTCCATCAAATACTGATATATATCACGCGCGATCCAGTACGGGTTTTCCTCGTCGCCCAAAATCTTATCCAGGGTATTCTGCATATATTCATTGGACATCCCGAACTTAGTGTCATCGACCAGGTATTTATCCTTGATATCATCGGGGATATCATCCAGCGAGCCGACATCCTCGGGATATACGAAATACCTGACAGCGTAGAGCTTGCACTCGGCCAGCATGGTCGGTTCGGCCATATCGCCGGCAACAAGTCGGTCGTAGTGCCAGACCGCCACTTTCTGGCCCCATTGATCGTTACGGAACTCTGTCGGTTCGGGTATAAACTGAGGCTGGCCGATCAGGTCCTGGTTGTCGCGCCGGGAGGGAACCGCCATGTAAATCTCCAGGTCAACCAGATCACCGGGACCGTAGTTGCGTACCTGTTCGGTATAGATCAACTCCTGATGTTTTTCATCGCTTCGGCTCAGGATCTCGGTATCAATAATCTTGACGGCATAGATCGAATCAGCCTGGTAATCGCAGTTGTACAGGTAGGTGCCGTCAAACGCCAGCCCGCGGGCGTAGGGAGCGGGAGCGTCGAAATAGAATATGACCACCTGGCGTTGTGGATCGATTAAGTAGATTTTATCGGTGTAGCGGTCGGAAGCCCAGAGATATTGACCATCGAAAGTGAGTCCCTCGACATTGCCGGAGGGTGCGGTAAACTCCTCAATCGTAGTGCCGTCCTCAGTCGAGATCTGCATCAGTTTATCCGAACGTATGTCCGATACCCAGAGATATTCACCATCGAAGGTCAGCCCGCGCGGCTTTTCGGCCGGGCACCAGAGGGTGCGCAGGCTGATACCGTTTTCGAAATCATAGAGGTAGATCAGATTTTCCTCGATATCCAGACACCAGATATTCTGGCCGTCATAGGCCAGATCGGAGATATTGTAACCGGGTGCCGGCATCGAACTGATTATTTCCGCCGATTTCTTGTCGAGCCGATAGAGCGTATCTGTCTGGCGGTCGACAGTATATAAATATTTCCCATCCGAGGTCAATCCGGTCGGGAACTGCCCGGGTGTCGGATTACTGTTGATGATATCACCGATTTCCGCGGATAAGCCAGCGGACATCAGAATCAGAAGTGAAACAATTGATACTATGA
>WJMC01000244.1 GCA_014728145.1 Candidatus Zixiibacteriota bacterium
ACGGACAATACGGGACTGCTCGGCAAGAGCCTGCAGAATCGCCTGTCTGATCCACCAAACCGCATAAGAGATGAACTTGAAACCACGGGTCTCATCGAAACGCTTGGCCGCTTTGATCAGGCCTATATTGCCTTCATTGATTAGATCAGCCAGTGACAAACCCTGATTCTGATACTGCTTGGCGACTGAAACCACGAAACGCAGGTTGGCCTTGGTAAGCCTTTCCAGCGCGAGTTCGTCGCCCTGATGAATCCTCTTCGCGAGTTCGACTTCCTCGTTAGGAGTCAAAAGCGGAGTTTCTCCAATCTCTTGAAGATAAAGATCGAGTGACCTGTCCTCATCGCGATACTTTCTTGACTGCCTTGTTGCCAAAAGTCTAACCTTCCTCCTATGACTTGAGGTTAACCTGAATTATAGTGAGTTGAGAGTTAACTTTCACTTTTAAGGGCTATATACCCGATGTTTCCATTGAGGTCAAAGATGTAAAACGCGACTGCTTTCTCGCGCTCTTTAAGTTTATCTGCAATTTCGTAAAATTCTTCCTTAGTACGCACATCCTTAAAATCGACCTTGGTTATAATTGTTCCCGGCGAAACATTTTTCTTATCAGCTGGTGAACCAGGTATGATTTCAGTCACTAACACACCCGGATGGTACTCGACATTGAAACGAGAAGCCAGATCGCTGTTGGCAGTTTCTACTTTCATCCCGAACCAGTTATCGCCTGATGAATCATCATCGCCGCGCGGTTCGGTATACTGCCAGTTGCGCTGGTCATCCGCAGAAGCCAGCGACTGATCGCGATCACCGAGAACAATCCGGAGATCACGAACACGCGCGTCACGGCTGATCTTGACATCGACTTTCTCGCCCTGCCGTTTCTCGGCCACCAGCAGACGCAACGTGTAAACATCGGGAGTCGCTTTTCCGCCGAATTCAAGTATAATATCATTGGCCAAAAGACCACCCCGATCAGCCGGGGATTCATTTAGGACACCGGTAATAAGAACACCGGTTGTACCCTCAGGCAGACCGGAAGCTTCGGCCTGATCCGGCGAAAGCTCCTGCAATGTAACTCCCAGCCACCCGCGCGAAACCCTGCCTTCCTCAATCAGGCTGGAAACGATCGAACGCGCCAGATTGGATGGAATCGCGAAACCGATTCCGACCGATCCCCTGCTGGGGCTGGCAATTGCGCTGTTGATACCGATCACCTCACCCGTCAGGTTGACCAGCGGGCCACCTGAATTGCCGGGATTGATCGATGCGTCGGTCTGAATATAATCCTGGTAAGCCGGAGTGTCCGACCCGAACCTCAGATCACGACGGCTCTTGGCTGAAATCACACCGACCGTAACCGTGCGATCCAACCCCTGTTCAGGGAAAGGATTGCCGATCGCGATCACCCAGTCGCCAATCCGCATATCATCCGAATCTCCCATCGGAATAAACGGCAGGCTGTCGGGAACATCTATTTTCAACACCGCCAGATCGGTCTGCGGATCGCCACCGATCAATTCCGCCCGAAATGAGCGCTCATCAGAAAGTGATACCATAATACGATCCCCGCCTTCGATCACATGATTGTTGGTGATAATGTAACCGTCGGGACGGATGATAAAACCGGAACCGTATGAAGCCACCCGGGGAGGGATTCCCAAAAAGCGACGCCACATCGGGTCGATATTCTGTGCCCGCGGATTTTCGCCCTCAGCATAAATAAACACCACCGCGTTACGGGTTTTCTCAACCACGGAGACAAACGGCGATTCACCTTTCTCGGTCAGGGGATAATTTTGCGGACGGGAAGCCGCGGGTAAAAGACCGCTGTCAGACTCCCACACATATTCCTGGTTGCGGTCGAGAACATAATCCACCGTACCGTAACCGATCACGGCCACAAGGACTATGGTTATAAAAAGAAAAAAAATTCCCCGCATGTAGTAACCGCTATTCATATCCCGCATAAATTAAGCGCTTCTACGCACAATCCGACATTCTAATAATATAAATATTAAACAGCCTTTGTCAACTGTTTGTTTCGTAATTATATACTAAAAAAAAGAAATAATGTTCCTCACAATTTATTATACTCTTCAAAATGCTCCCTTGATTGAAAAAAATCAGGTAGTGCTGGTGCTGGAGGACTTTTTCTCCTGGGGCGCTATCAGCCAGACCCGGCTGTCCAGGCTCCGGAGCTCTGTGATAAATCCACCCGCCAGGTTGCGCGACGTTATCTCGGTCTTCTCCCCGGAAAACAACTCGGTCATACGGAGCCTGGCAGTACGGATTCCCGCTTTCTTGAGGTCGACCTTGACCGCGACCTGAAGCGGATGGCGCTCGCTTTTCTTGAACGGAAGCTGAGGCTTGGAATATAACAGAAACAGCAGAGCTCGTTTTTTATCGGTGCGGACGATCGCACGGACATCCGGATTTGATGTATAGATAAACGATTCCTGCCCGCAGTCAGCGATAATAGACTCCAGAAAAGTCATCTTGTTATGATCTTCCTGGGTCGAAAGATCGAAACTGATAAAATAAACCTTGCCGCCATACTTGGTAGTCCTGACCGCCACAACGCTCTTGCCGGCCTTGGCCAGGGTCTTAGTCTGGGAATCCGAGGATGAGATCGTGGCGTACAAAATCGAGTGCAGAATCTTGTCCTCAGCCTTAACTTCGGCTACTTCCAGTCCCGGGTTGGTACGGATTTTCAGAAACGCCGAAAGCTTGTTGCAGGGATTGCCGAACGTATCATATTTAGGCATCACTCCCGTGAAGATAACGTTAACCCCCGCCTTGATCTTTTCAATCAGGAGTTCCTGTTCCGGCTGATCCATATACTCCGAAACCGGAATGATCAGGGTACTGAATTTTTCCAGGCTGGCAGTATTGGTTAACTCGGGAATCTGGTAGTCGATTTTCAACCTGTCCAGGTCACGCCCCACTCCCGGCAAAGTCGAATATAACAGATTGTCAATATACTCGAGATTTTCACCATCGCGCAGAAGCTCCAGCCGGCTGTGAGATTTATAAGAGACCAGCCCGATCTCGGTCACCGCGTCAAAAGCGCCAAAGTCGATCTTCATCGAGGCGGCATTGAAATATTTCATGACTTCGTAGGAGGGCTGAATCGTGCCGTCATTGGCCAGCGCGGCATCGTACCAGTGATCCCGTTCGACAAACATACTCGAATTAAAACCCTTGATTCCACCGGCTAAAGCCAGAGACAAAAGATATCGTGTGGCCAGGTCAGAAACCGGGAAAAAGTTTTTGGACTTGGCCGGCTCGGGAGAAAACATCCCGATCGACAACTCGGTCGCAAACGGAAAATCGGAGTTGGCGGCGGCATAACGAACTTTCTGCAATAAATCCGAGGAAGTGTCATTCCAGGTCAGGCTGACTCCCAGAATCTTGGGCTCATCCTCACCGGTCTCGAAATCATTCAAGGGACGCTGTAAATTGGAACGGAAACTGACCGTGCTCAAAAACAGCGGGTTGCACGAAAACGAAACATACAGGTCACGAAGAACATTGCGATAACTCTCCTGGTAATAATCCTTGAAGCTCAGCCAGTCCATACGCTTCTTGAGATTCTGGTTTATTACCTCCGGCTTGTTCTCGAGCTCAGCAAAATCGGAAAATTCCTTTAATTTTAACCCGTAAGCCTTATTGAATGACTTGATCGAATCATAGCTTTCTTCCAGAAACTGAGGATACAGGGTTTCCATATTATAAGGATTGAAATCAGCGCTGAGCGGATCGAAGTTTCCGCCAAAATAGTTGTCACTGCCCAGCTCGATCATGAATATCGGTCCCCGCGGGTAGATATAATTTTTTATGATTTCAGTCAGGCCGTTGAGATAATGCTTGACGAAATTCAAAAAGCGGGGATTCATAAGCGATGGGTAACTGGCGGTCTTTATGCCACTCTCAGT
>WJMC01000245.1 GCA_014728145.1 Candidatus Zixiibacteriota bacterium
AATGCCGTACTGACCTGTGGCAAAAGCGGAGGCCGGGAGCACACGCTTGCGATCCAGAAGCACCGCCTCGGCCATCTGCACCGAAGCCATAGCCGGAGCGTAATAAGCCGACCCGGTCTTGAGCAGTTTGACGATTTCGCCACCGCCCATACGGGTGCGCTGGGCGATTTCCTCGATACGCTGTTTCGGGATAAGCTCGGTGATCGGGACACCGCCGACAGTGGTATACTTCGGGATCGGCACCATAGTGTCACCATGACCACCCAGGACCATCGCCTGCACATCGCTCATGGAAACATTCAGCTCCATCGCGATAAAGGTCCGGAAGCGGGTCGAATCCAGGACACCGGCCTGTCCGAAGACACGGTTTTTCGGGAAACCGGAAACGACCGAGGCATGGTAGGTCATAAGGTCGAGCGGATTGGCGACCATCAGGATATAAGCCTCGGGAGCATACTTGACGACATTTTCGGTGACCGACTTGATGATTTCAGCATTCTTCTTGAGCAGATCCTCACGCGACATACCCGGTTTGCGAGCCAGACCGGAAGTCACGATCACGAGGTCGGAATCCTTGATATCTGCAAAATCATTGGTACCGTTGACCCAGATATCATAGCCGACCAGCGGTCCGGCCTGGGTCAGGTCGAGTGCCTTACCGGCGGGCATATCTTCAATGATATCCACCAGCACTACATCGGCGATATTGCGGTTCGCCAGATACATTGCGCAGGACGCGCCCACATTTCCAGCACCGATAACCGATACTTTCTTACGCATCTTTTATCCTCCTGTTTTACCGGCCCTTCGTATCACTGTATGACCGGCATCCTTTACTATTAATATGCTTAATTCTCTATTTCTGCTCAGAAGTGACTCGATTGCCGTGTTGGCATCCATCACAGGTTCGATATATATTCTGCGCACGTCAGCATCCGCAAGAGATGACATTAAACACAGATTTACCCGGTTTGTCAACAGCGCAGTTCGATAAAGTTTATGAATCCCAAGCTTGAACTCAATTTTGCCTTCAGCCAGCAGTTTTCGGGGGTTTGGGTAACGCTCCGCCAGCCGATAAAAAGCCTCTGTCCCGATTCCTTCCTCACAGGCCGAAAGCATCAGAAGCGTGCCTCCGTCACGCACTCCCGCCTGCGTATTCTCAAAGCATTTCTGAAGCTGATAGAGGTTGCGGTCGAGGGGCGGGGAATGCTCCGCGATCACCAGATCATATTGTCTGTCAAGGCGATGAATGTAAATCTCCCGGCTTTTTTCAACCGCTCGATTATAGCTGTCGATCAAATTCCCACAGGTTAAAGCAACGATTTTGCGCGCTGAATCCTGAACGATTTGATAGGAATAAATACAGTTCAAATCAAGAAATTCAGTCGTCGACCAGAGTTCCTTCCAGACAGGGTTACCCTCGGTTTTGCCCGGTTGCGCAGACATAGAGATCGCTTTCTGGTGGTTGTGCTCAATGGTTTTACAGTAGGCCAGGCCGGGTACAACAGCTTTTATGCCTCCGGTGAAACCGGCGAAATAATGCGGTTCGACCGAACCGACAATCAGAACATTTTCGGCCCATAGGAACTGCTTATGGACCCAGACCTCGCCACCATCGTTCCATTTGCCGAGCTTTTCAAAACTGTCCCGGTCATGGGAATCCGACCAGTAAACTTGATCTTTGATAGTGTCATAATGTTTCCCGATCAGGCTTTTGTATTCAGACTGCGTTGGCTGGCGATGAAGTCCGGTGGCGATGATAATCCTGACTTCATGATGATCAACCAGCTCTGGCAGGATGCGGTCGAGTAGTTCATACGATGGTGTGGCACGAAAAGCATCGTTTACGATAATCAGCAAACGAAAACTGCCGGAGAAAAAGTTCTCCGGCAGTCTGTTTCGTTCTATTTCAGAATCGAGGTCCAGCGGCTGTCCAGATCGGGCTTTGAGAATATCGACTCCGCAATGATCCGGAATTTCAAGCCGATATCTACCCCGGCCGTATCTGAGCGGATATATCATCAAGCCAGGTCCGGGAAGAAATATCCGATCTCGATTTTGGCGTTCTCCGGTGAATCGGAAGCATGCACGGCATTCTCCTGGATATCTGTACCGAAATTATTCCGAATCGTTCCACAAGATGCCTTGCGCGAATCGGTCACACCGATCAGGGTCCTGAGATCCTGAATAGCGTTATCCTTTTGAAGGACCATCGGCACACAGCGCCCGGATGTCATGAATGAGACCAGTTCATTGAAAAACGGTTTGTCCTTATGGACCTGATAGAATCCCTGAGCTTTTTCTTCAGTCAGTTGCATCATCTGCAGGGCCAGGATTTTGAAACCGGACAGCTCCAACCTGTGAACAATCTCTCCGACAACTTCTTTTTTAACAGCATCCGGTTTAATAATCGCAAGAGTCTTTTCCATTATCGTCTCCGTATTACGCGCTCACGGCTGGTTTGCCCTGTTTTTTCTTGGCTTCTCTGGCGATCTCGAAACCGAGTTCGAGTGCTTTGAGGTTCTTTTCTTCAGTGCCCATCGGGGCACGGGACCTGACCACCTTCTTGACACCTTCTTTGGAAGCCAGGCCGGTGAGTTCCACGATCGCGCCCAGCGAAATTACGTTGGCGACCATCACGTGACCGATCTCGCTTTTGGCCAGTTGCGTAAACGGAAACGCATAACAGACCGGAGTTGGCGGTTGGTGTACAAGATCGGAATCGATTATCAATGTCCCATTTTCCCGCAGGTTCGGAAAATACTGGTCACAGGCTTCCTGAGTCAGTGCCAGCAGGAGATTGAGCCCCATCGGCTTGGGATAGTAAATCGTGTCATTTGACATGACTACGTCGGCACGTGAAGCGCCCCCCCTGGCTTCCGGGCCATAGGACTGGGTCTGGACAACATTTTTGCCGTCCTGCACACCCATCGCCTCGGCCAGCATCACACCAGCAAGAATCAGGCCCTGTCCGCCTGAACCGGAGAGCCGGATTTCATAGCGATCATAAGTGCTCTGTTTGCTTTTTGCTTTTGTCATATCACTCCCCTATCCCTGCCTGTTCACGCGCTCCCTGAGAGCGGCGTAGTTGTCGGTATACTCTGATTTTTCTTCCTTATGGATTACACCGGTAATCCACTTGCCTTCGAGCTTTTCCGGAGGCAGTTTGGCCGCGGATGTAACCGGGACCACATGGGACTTGAACCAGTTTACCATCTTGACCGCGTCGCCTTCTTTATTCCAGCGACCGTAATAGGTCTGACAATTGGAGAGCACATCGATTACCGAAAAGCCGTTGCTCTGGATACCGTCGGCAATCATACGAATCAACTGCCCGGTGTGGTAAACGGTTCCTCGTGCGACATAGGACGCTCCAGCCGCGGCGGCCAGCTTGGTAGCATCGAATGGATGCTCCAGGTTGCCGTAGGGAGCAGTCGAACCGCGCTTGGTGGTCGGGGTTGTGGGCGAGAACTGCCCGCCCGTCATACCGTAGATATGGTTGTTGACCAGGATCGTAGTGATATTGATATTGCGACGACAGGCATGGATAAAATGATTTCCGCCAATTGCCAGGCAGTCACCATCACCGGTGATAACGATAACGTTGAGCTTTGGCTTGGCGGCTTTGACGCCCGATGCGAATGCGATTGCCCGGCCATGGGTCGTATGCAGTGTATTGAAATCGACATAGACCGGCAGTCGCGAGGAACATCCGATTCCAGACAAAACAGCGATGTCGTCCTTGGGAATCTGGAGTTTGTCGATGGCACGGATCAGGGCCCCCAGCACAACACCGATTCCACACCCGGAACACCAGACATGCGGGAAGGTCTTTTTGGGCCTGAGGTAGTTATGCACCACGTTGGAGGGCTGTTTGTTTTTCTTTTTTGTTGCGGTAGTTGCTTCGGCCATATTACTTCACCTCCCTTATGGTGTCCAGGATCATCTGCGGAGTAATCAGTTCGCTGTCATAGCGCTGAAGGGGAATGATCTTGGTGTGGCGGGTATCCACGTAACGCTCGATTTCCTTGATCAGCTGACCCTGATTTAGTTCAGCCACTACCAGGTGTCGAACTGATTTGAGATATTCTTTCAGGATATGATCCGGGAAGGGCCAGACCGTGACGAGTTGCATCGCACCGACCTTCATCCGTTTCTGGCGCGCCATCTTAATCGCCTGGTTGGCGGCGCGGCTGACTATGCCGGTGGAGATTACGGCGACATTCGGTTCGTCATCCATGTAAACGGTCTTGATTTCGCAGATTTCCTCTTTGTTTTGAACGATTTTCTTTCTGAGCTTGTCCAGCTTGTTCTTGATCTCAACCGGGCGAGCCGTCGGGAAACCCATCTGGTCATGGGTCAGCCCGGTGATATTGAAACGGTACCCCTCACCGAAGGAAGCCATCGGCCCCACGAAAGTCGGGGTGATCTCGAAATGACGATACCATTCCGGGGGCACATCCGGTTTGATACGGTCGTAGACTTCGATATCATCAGGGGACGGTATCCTGACTTTCTCACGCATATGGCCGATCACCTCGTCGGTCAACAGCACGACCGGTGTGCGATATTTTTCAGCCAGGTTAACAGCTTTGATTGTAAGGGTCAGGCATTCCTCGCAGGAGGATGCTGAAAGCACGATGGAATGATAATCTCCATGAGTACCGTAGGCGGCCTGCATGATATCCGACTGTGAAACCTTGGTGGGCAACCCGGTCGAGGGGCCGCCGCGCTGAACATCGATAATTACACAGGGAACTTCGGCCATATAGGCGTAACCGATATGTTCCTGCATGAGGGAGAAGCCCGGCCCGGAAGTGGCGGTCATGGATTTGGCACCGGATACCGCTGCGCCGATAACCGCGGCCAGAGATCCGATCTCATCCTCCATCTGCATGAATGTCCCGCCGACCGTGGGAAGCATACGCGCGAGATTTTCCGCGATTTCAGTCGAGGGTGTGATCGGGTAACCGCCAAAAAACTTGACTCCAGCCAGAATCGCACCATGAGCACAGGCTTCGTTTCCCTGAAGTAACTGAACATTGTCTGTCATAACTACTCCTTTAGTCTTCATTGGAAACGATGGCCAGATCGGGACAATGCATCCAGCAGATAGAACACTGAGTGCATTTTCGGGGGTGTTCCACAATCGGTTTTCCGTCTCGGTCTGGTATGAACACATCATGCGGACATAAGGCGATGCAGATATTACAGGCCTTACACCAGTGATAAAATATGGTCAGAGGATTGTCGCTGGCCGACTTCTTTTCTTTTTCCTTCTCAGGTTTACTTTCGGAAGCCTGCTCCTTAGGCGTCTGTTCCTCTGCCTGGTTCTCGGCGGGCCTGGACTCTTGCTGTGCCTCGCCGGTTTTTGTTTCTGTCATCTTATGCTCCACTATTGCCAGTGTGAACGATTAACGTTATTTTCTTCTGGACGTTTTCTTCTTGGCTGTTTTCTTCCCGGCCGTCTTCTTACCGGCGGTTGCTTTCTTAGCTTTTTTCCTGCCGGACGTTGCTTTTTTAGTTGTTTTCTTCTTGGCGGTGGATTTCTTCTTCGGGGCGGATTTCGATTTTACCTTGTCAAGTTCCTCTTTAAGAAGTATCGGTATCTCGCTCGGAATCTTAGCGACCTTTATACCGGCCCGGTTGAGAGCCTTGACTTTATCCGCGGCCGTGCCTGTCCCGCCGGAGATGATCGCGCCGGCATGCCCCATACGCTTCCCTGGAGGAGCGGTGCGACCGGCAATAAATGCCACCACCGGCTTGTCGACATACTTTTTGATAAACTTGGCGGCTTCTTCTTCATCGGTACCGCCAATCTCGCCGATCATCACGATCGAATCGGTCATCGGATCCTCGTTAAATGCTTTCAGACAATCTATGAAATTAGTACCGATCACCGGATCGCCTCCGATGCCGATACAGGTCGACTGCCCCAGCTTCGCGAGGGTCAGGTTGTAGACGACCTCGTAGGTAAGCGTACCGGAACGAGAGACTACGCCGACTTTGCCTTTTTTATGAATCTGGGCCGGCATGATTCCGACCTTGGTCTTACCCGGCGAGATTATGCCGGGGCAATTGGGTCCGATCAGCCTGGTTTCGGTACCCTTAAGGTAATTGTAAACCTTGAGCATATCATTGGCGGGAACACCCTCGGTGACGCACACGACCAGCTTGATCCCGGCCTGGGCCGCCTCGAGGATAGCATCCGGCGCAAAAGCCACCGGGACATAGATAATCGACGCGTTAGCCTTGGTTTCGGCCACCGCTTCCGCCACAGTATTGAAAATCGGCACGCCTTCGAGCTTCTGGCCACCCTTTCCGGGAGTGACTCCGGCCACCACCTTGGTGCCGTATTCCAGCATCTGTTTGGTGTGGAAAGAACCATCGCGGCCGGTGATGCCCTGCACGACCACCCTGGTTTTACCATCTACAAAGATACTCATATAAACCTCTTTATTTAATACGTTTTCCCATACCTGAAATTGGCTAATCCATTAACAAATCCCCGACCCAGGCAGTTACTTTTCATAGTCTTCCTCGTCGACTATATCCAGCCCGTCATCTTCATAGTCATCCTCGTATTCGTCTTCATCTTCATCTGCTTCTTGTTCCTCATCCCCGATAACCAGCTTGTCACTCGGAATTTCGTCCAGGTATTTGCGACGACGCCGATCATCTTCCTCCCAGGAGTAACCTTTACGCCGTCGATACAGGTGGGCGCGGTCCTCCTCGTCGTTTTCATCGTAATCGGCCAGTTCATCGTCGTCCTCTTCATCCAGAAGATCTTTCGGATCCTCCTCCGCTTCCTCGATTATGGGATCTGAGGGTTCGAGGTATTCATCGTCATCGTATTTCTTTTTGCCATCCATGTTATCGCTCATATAACTGCCCTCCGGACCAGTCCGGGGAATTCTTTTTAGGCCGCGATCCCCGCTTTCTCGATCGCGGTTTTGACGACCTCTTCCATAGAAGATACGGCCGTCAGGTTGATCGATTCGAGAATTTTCCGGCCTTCATCTTCATTGGTTCCTGTCAGCCTGATCACGATCGGAACCGGTGGATCGAGTTCGCTGACAGCCTGCTTGATACCATTGGCGATATCGTCGCAGCGGGTTATGCCTCCGAAGATATTGAAAAGAATCGCCTTTACGTTGGAATCGCGTAAAATGATCTTCATCGCGTCTAAAACCTTTTGCGGATTGGATGATCCTCCGACATCCAGGAAGTTGGCCGGCTGACCGCCAAAATGCTTGACCAGGTCCATTGTCGCCATCGCCAGCCCTGCGCCATTGACGATACAACCGATATTGCCCTCCAGTTTTACGAAGGATAATCCCGCTTGTTTGGCATCCATCTCGGAAGCGTCCTCGGCATCCAAATCCCTCATCTTCTCGATCTCGGGATGACGGTCGAGGCCGTTGTCATCGATATTGATCTTGGCGTCGATGGCCACCACTTTGCCATCGGGCGTGGTGATCAGCGGGTTGATCTCCGCCAGCGAAGAATCGTTGGCCATGAATGTCCTGTAAACCAGCAGGATAATCCGGGCGGCCTGGCTGACCAGCTTGGGATCATCATACAGGAAGAAGGCCAGCTTGCGGGCCTCATGCATCTGCATTCCCAGAATCGGATCGATTCGATGCTGCATAATTTTTTCAGGAGTCTCTTTTGCCACGGTTTCGATATCGATACCGCCCGCGGGAGAAACCATCATGACCGGCTTTTTGGTGGCACGGTCGAGAATGATACCGACATAGGATTCGGTCTCGATGTCGGCCGCTTCGGAAATCAAGACTTTCTTGACAGTAAGCCCCTTGATATCCATTCCCAGGATATTTTTAGCATTTTCGAAGGCTTCATCGGCATTGGCGCTGTATTTCACTCCACCGGCTTTACCTCGTCCGCCGACATGGACCTGCGCCTTGACCATAACCGGCTTGCCGATTTCCTCGGCAATGGCTTTGGCCTCTTCGGGCGTTGTGGCGACCTTGCCGGGAGGCACTGGTATACCCTGAGCCTTGAAAAGTTCCCTGGCCTGATACTCGTGAATTTTCATTCTCGCTCCTTATCTTGCATGTACTTCCGAGCTATATCCATTAATATTTCTTTTTCGTTTTGATCCGGAAATTCGAGCACATAATCCAGCAGGTGATTCAATATCTCACCCACATGCGGTGACTGCCTGAGGTTAAATTCCTGCATAATATCGTTGCCGTTAACAGCTAACTGCGACAGCCCCAGCGGTGTTTTATTGTCCAGTTCGGTGTGGATTCGTTTTTCGAGGAGATCGATATCCGGCGTTGTATTACCCATTCCCTGCGCGATAACATCGGCCCGCCTCAAGTCCAGCAGGTCAAATACAAGCTCCGGGCCTACCTTGCGAATCAGGCGCCGTACACCTTTATCGGAAAGCTCCGAGGTAAACATATGAGTCCTGATCAAAGCCATCACATCCTCGATCACATGATTTGAAAACCGCAACCGGCTCAACACTTCGGATGCCATTTTCGCGCCCATGACCTCATGACCGTAAAAGTGGGCACGATCCCCCTCCAGCGTCCTGGAAGGAGGCTTGGCGACATCATGCAAAAGCCCGGCCAGCCTCACAACCAGCGAAGGTTTGAGCTGATCAACGGTATTGATCGAATGAGTAAAAACGTCATGAGCATGATAACCGCCGGGCTGGTCGACGTCAACAGTCTCGGCCAGTTCGGGCAAAATTTTTTTGAGCATTCCGCATTCTTTCATCAAAATAAACCCGATCGAGGGCTTTTGGGCGCGGGTCAGCATCTTGTTCAGCTCTTCCTGGATTCGTTCCGGCGAGATGGTCGTGATCAGGTCGACATTTTCGACAATGGCCGCGAAGGTCTGTGGCTCGATCTGGAATTCAAACCGGGCCGCAAACTGGATCGCCCTCATCATCCTGAGGGGATCATCTTTAAAAGTATCCGGCCTGAGCATCCGAATCAGGCCGTTTTTCAGGTCCTCTCCACCGCCAAACGGATCCAGAATTTCACCTGTACGGAGGTCACGAGCCATGGCATTGATAGTGAAGTCGCGGCGAAGCAGGTCTTCCTCTATCGGCAGTTTGTGGTCGAAATCGACCTTGAAGTCGCGATGACCACTGCCAGTGGAAAATTCACTGCGTGGCAAAGCGATATCGTATGTAATGGTATTTTTTATTCCGTTGGGGGATGCAGTAAATTTAATGACACCGAATGAACGCCCGACCAGGTCGACCTGGCCGAATCCTGTGAGAATTCTTACGAGTCGGTCGAATTCGATTTTTGTGACGAGGTAATCGCGGTCTTTTTCGGGAAAATCCACCCCGCGCAAGCTGTCGCGGACATAGCCACCTACTTCATACAGGTTGCCATGTTCTAAGATCTCATCGACGACTGCTCTGTTTAGACCATACATAAATCTATTTGGTAATGGTTGTACCGGCTTTCCCTTCCACCGCCTCGACAGCTTTTTCGATCGACGTGATAATCACCTTTTTACCGCCGATGTCGAGAAAACCGAGGGCCGCTTCTACCTTGGGCCCCATACTGCCGGGCGGAAAATGCCCCTCTGTCAGGTATTGTTTCATCTCGTCGTATTTAACCTCGCCCAAAAGCACCTGGTCGAGTTTTCCGTAGTTCAAAGCCACATTGTCGACACCGGTCAGTATCAAAAGCAGTTCGGCGTCGATCAGTTTGGCCAGAAGCGCGCTGGCGCGATCCTTGTCGATGACCGCGTCGACACCGTCGTAGTTGCCGTCATCATCGACGAACACCGGGATACCGCCCCCGCCGGCGGCAATTACGATAACGCCCTTCGATACCAGGGTTTTGATATGCCTGGCGGAGGGAATATCGAGCGGTATCGGTGAGGGTACTACCCTGCGCCACCCGCGATCGGCATCTTTTTTTATCGACCAGTCCCGTTCCCTGGCAAACTTGCGAGCCTCATTGTATTCGTAAAACTGCCCGATGTACTTTGATGGATCCTTCATCGAAGGATCGTTTTTATCTACCACCACCTGGGTCACAAAAGTGACCACATCGCGCTTGATCTTCTCCTGCCTGAGGCGATTCTGAAGCGACTGTTCGATCATGTAACCCATCCCGCCTTCGGTGTCGGCCACGCAGATCCCGAGAGGCAGTATGGGAGCTTTATCGCGGGCGAGTTCAACCCGCAGGACAGCGTTGCCGACCTGGGGGCCGTTGCCGTGTGTGATGGCGATGTTGTAGCCGTTTCGGATCAGGGGAATTATCCCGGAGAGTGACTGACGGGTATTGGCGAATTGATTCGCGATTGTATCGGGAACGCCTTTTTTAGTTATGGCGTTCCCTCCTAAAGCAATTACTGCTGTCGACTTTTTCGCTGGCATTACTTTTTCTTCTTTGCGAAGCCCTCCAGCACATCGGTCATATCCGGCTTGCCAATTTCCTGCAGTTCGTAGCGAACCCGGGTCGAGGGCTTTTTGATATTGATAATGCGTCTGAGATCGATCGGAGTGCCGATCACCACACTCTGGCATTTGACAGCGTTGATCGTGTTGGCCAGGTCACGCACCTGCTGCGCGCCATAGCCCATAGCCGGAAGCAACGGTCCGATATTCGGATAAGTCTCGAAGGTCTGCTTGAGACTTCCGCGCAGTGCAGGTCTCGGATCGACAAACTCGGTCGCGCCGAATTTCTGGGCGGCCACGATACCGGCTCCGTAGGTCATTTCACCGTGTGTCAGGGTTGGACCATCTTCGACAACCAGCACCTTCTTGCCCTTGATCACGTTCGGCTTGTCGACGAAGACCGGTGAAGCGGCCTCGATAACTGTCGCGTCCGGGTTATACATGGCGATATTTTCACGCAGGTGCTCGACATCCTCGGCATCGGCGGTGTCCATCTTGTTGATCACGATAACGTCGGCCGAGATGAAATTCGTCAGGCCGGGGTAATAGCTGAGCTCATGGCCGGCGCGATGAGGATCTGTAACCACGATCCAGAGGTCGGGTTTGTAAAACGGGGTGTCGTTGTTGCCACCGTCCCAGACGATCACATCGGCCTCCTTCTCAGCCTCGCCCAAAATCACTCGATAGTCAACACCGGCGTAGCATACGGTACCGCTTTTAATATGCGGTTCATATTCTTCCATCTCTTCGATAGTACATTTATGCTTCTTGAGGTCGGCCAGCTTGGCATAGCGCTGGCTGATCTGCTGGGTCAGGTTACCGTAGGGCATCGGATGGCGAATCGCGACCACTTTCTTGCCCAGCCCCTTGAGAACTTCGCAGACCTTGCGCGTGGTCTGGCTCTTGCCGCATCCGGTACGGATGGCAGTGATCGCAACCACCGGCTTTTTGGATTTGATCATGGTCTGATGAGTTCCCAAAAGCACAAAAGAGGCTCCGGCGCGTTCGACCAATGCCGCCTTCTGCATCACGTAGTGTTGCGGAACATCCGAATAGGAAAAGACAACTTCGTCTATTTCATGTTTCTGAATCAGCTTCTCGAGATCCGCCTCAGGCTTGATCGGAATACCCTTGGGGTACATCTTCCCGGCCAGCTTGGCGGGATATTTACGACCTTCGATATTCGGGATCTGAGTGGCTGTGAAAGCGACTACATTGTAGTCCTTGTTGTCCCTGTAAAATTCGTTATAGTTATGGAAGTCTCTTCCAGCAGCACCCATGATGATAACATTCTTCGGCATTCATTCCTCCTGCCGTTTATGATCCGAGTTTATTCTACTTTATTCAGTACAAAGACTGGCCGAATCGACGGCCACAACCCCATCACAACAGCCCAGAAACCGTTCATTAATATACCCTTCCGGCTGAACAGTAAAGTGAATCTATCAGATCGCCCACAAAATTCAAGCACTTTTTGCTATTTTTTTCACTAATTTATCTAATACATATAAGCGCCGATATTTCCACTGATGTCTGCCCGGTATCTGATCATCGATTTCATCCCCGGTCATGCAATCCCGCGTATGCAGTGGATTTCCAGCGATAAACATTATTTTTGTGATTACAGACAGAAATAAAATAACAGTTGAATATCGCCCTGCA
>WJMC01000246.1 GCA_014728145.1 Candidatus Zixiibacteriota bacterium
TCAATGTTGATGAAAAAGAAAACGAGCATTACAACGAGGATTATGAGTTGTACACCAAAGCGCTGATACTATCACGCGTTAAAGATGGCGCAGAAATAGACTGGACCAATCTCGACAAAATCTGGGAACTGGTCAGCGATGAATCCAAATACAAAGATTATGTGACATCTGAACTGAATGAATTCCTGGGAGACAAGGATTGACGGAGTTGCTGCTGATTGCCGGTTCAGCTTTGTGGCTGGGGATATTGACTTCAATTTCCCCCTGTCCAATGGCCACAAATATCGCCGCGATTTCTTATATAGGTAAGCAGGTCAAGTCACCCGGGCTGGTTTTCACTGCGGGATTACTTTATACGCTGGGAAGAATGCTGGCGTACCTGGTTTTGGGCATTATCATTATCACCAGCCTGCTGTCTGTGCCCAAGCTTTCCTGGTTTTTGCAGAAGAAGATCAATATCTTTCTCGGCCCGGTACTGATTATTGCAGGCCTGTTTTTAACGGGATTGCTGAAATTTAGTCTGCCATCTTCCGGTTTGGGATCGAATCTCCAGACAAAAATCAGCAAGATGGGTATCTGGGGAGCGGGACTTTTGGGGATTTTGTTCGCCCTCAGTTTTTGCCCGGTCTCGGCAGCCTTGTTTTTCGGGAGCCTGATACCTTTAGCTGTGAAACACAACTCGAGTACGGTGATTCCTCTTCTCTATGGTCTGGGAACAGCTCTACCTGTAATACTTTTCGCCTTTATACTCGGTTATGGAACTCATTATCTCGGCCGGATGTTTGACAAAATTACAAAAATCGAGATCTGGGCCAGGCGATTCACCGGTCTGATCTTTATAATCGTGGGGATATATTATTGCCTGATATATATCTTTAAACTGGAAATGTGATTCGACTATGGGTAAAAAATTGAAGATCCTGTTTCTGTGCACCGGCAATTCCTGCCGAAGCCAGATGGCCGAGGGCTGGTGTAATCATCTGAAAAGCGACAAGATTGAAGCTTATTCAGCCGGTATCGAAACACATGGGCTCAATCCCAATGCTGTGAAGGTCATGGCCCAAGAGGGTGTCGACATATCTGATCACAAATCCAAACATGTCAGGGATCTGATGGATATCGATTTCGATTACGTGGTAACCGTATGTGACCATGCTTCCGAAAACTGCCCGATCTTTCCCGGACAGGCAACAGTGATTCATCGCGGATTCGATGATCCGCCCAGGTTGGCTAAAACAGCCAAATCCGAACAAGAGGCATTGGATCACTATCGACGAGTACGCGATGAAATCAGAGAATTCATCAACACGCTGCCTCAAGTTTTGAATAAATTGTAATAAGGAGGTTAACAGTGGGAAAGCAAAAAGTGATTTTCCTTTGTACTGGAAATTCCTGCCGGAGTCAGATGGCGGAAGGATTTCTTAGGAACATCGCGGATGACAGATATGAGGTTTTTAGTGCCGGACTTGAACCTAAACAAGTCAATCCATATGCTATAAAAGTTATGCAGGAAGATGGAATCGATATCAGTCATCATAAGTCTAAAGATCTAAAGAATTATCTCGGCCGAGTCAACTTCAGCAAAGCAGTTTTTGTTTGCCACAACGCCGAACAAAACTGTCCGAGCATCTATCCATTTGCTTTTGAAAAATTATCATGGCCATTCGAGGATCCCGCGGCATTTGAAGGTGATGAAGAAAGTACTTTGAACAAATTCCGCGAAATAAGAGATCAGATAAAAAACAGAATTCAAAACTGGTTAGAAGAAGCAAATGCATTTAATGGTGAAGCTCAATGAAAAAAAACCTCTCTTTTCTGGACAGATTTCTGACATTGTGGATATTTCTGGCGATGGCGTTCGGTATCGGACTCGGCTACCTTATCCCGCAAACCGCCGACTTCTGGAATAGTTTTTCGGTCGGCACCACGAATGTCCCAATCGCGATCGGTTTGATTCTGATGATGTATCCGCCACTGGCTAAGGTTCGCTACGAGAAACTGGGCAAGGTCTTTCGCAACTTTAAAATTCTGGGGCTGAGCCTGGTCCAGAACTGGCTGATCGGCCCGGTACTGATGTTTTTTCTGGCGATAATCTTTCTGGCTGATATGCCGGAATATATGGTCGGCCTGATCATGATCGGGCTGGCACGTTGTATCGCTATGGTAATTGTCTGGAACGATCTGGCCGAGGGTGATCCGGAATATGCCGCCGGCCTGGTCGCATTCAATTCTATCTTTCAGGTCCTGTTCTATTCGGTCTTTGCCTGGATATTCGTCACCCAGCTTCCACCGCTTTTCGGTCTTTCGGGAGCTGTTGTCGATATCGGAATCGGAGAGATCGCCAGAAGCGTCCTCATCTACCTGGGTATACCTTTCTTTGGCGGTATGGTGACCCGCTATATCGGATTGAAAATCAAGGGAGCGAACTGGTATCAAAACCGCTTCATTCCGATCATCAGTCCCTTAACTCTGCTTGCACTACTGTTTACAATCGTGGTGATGTTTTCGCTCAAGGGCGAATATATCGTCAAGATACCGCTCGATGTAGTCCGGATTGCCATTCCCCTGGTAATATATTTTGTCCTGATGTTTTTGATCAGTTTTATTCTGAGTTACCGTGTGGGGGCCGATTATTCCAAATCGACCACGCTCAGTTTCACCGCCGCCTCCAACAATTTCGAGCTTGCGATCGCTGTGGCCGTAGCAGTGTTTGGTATCGAGTCAAAAGTCGCTTTTGCGGCTGTAATCGGCCCTTTGGTCGAAGTCCCGATCCTGATCGGGCTGGTCAACGTGGCTTTTCTGCTTAGAGATAAACTATTTAGCGGTAATAAGTTGGAGATAGAAAAGTGTCCATAAAAAATGGAGCCGAGGGGAGTCGAACCCCTGACCTCTTGACTGCCAGTCAAGCGTTCTCCCAACTGAACTACGGCCCCAAAAGTGGTTTTAATATACTCCTTATCGGACTGCTGTCAAGCCAATTATAGCGCAAATGTAACATTTCAAATCGATTTAATCGCAAACTTTCGATTGCCCCGTGTGTAAAATTGTATTAAAATCGCGTAAGCATATTACGAGAGGAGAAACATGAAAAAACCGCAACTGCTCTGGATCCTGATAATTCTATCCGCTTTCGCCTGTGGCCAGTTGTATGCTGAGGATGTCCGTCTGGGTCGACTTGTGTTCGAAGATGCCACCTATCCCCAGGCAGTCGGAAATACAGGTGAAATCTCGTTTTATAAGAACTCTTTTGATGAGGATAACAAAGTCGATGTTCGCATTCATATCGGCGACCCGGCCACCGGAAAATCACAAGAGTTCAACCTCGAACTCGACACAGTCCCGGCCGTGGGAAGAATCGCATGGAAAAGCGACGGCCAGCACCTGGCGGTGGTTCGGACGGACCTTACCCCCTGCGACATATACACCTACACCCGTAAAAAACCGTTTGAGATAGAAAGACTGACCGACCTCCTTCCGCATAAGGAAAAATTTACGGAAAAAATGAGGGAAGCGCTCAAACTCGATCAGGAAAGAGCGCCGTTTGTCGCCACCCAGATAACCTGGTCAGATAATGACAGCCTGCTGGCTTTCCTTCTGATCAACCTGAGTGAAGCTTCGTTGTGGATTTACGACTCCGGGAGTGAACGGGTTCGTCGTGTAACCGAACGGAATGTCGGCCAGTACCCGAGCTTTTCTCATGACGGCACGAAAATCTATTTCAGCGGTACAGGCAAGTCGTCGGGCTACACTTCGGACGATATTTTTGTCCTTGACATCGAGGATTATTCCTACGAGCCGGTTATCGCGACCCCGGCTTCGGAGCTGAATCCGCAGGTTTCTCCCGATGGTCGTTACCTTGTCTACGGGTACCGTGAGCGTGGCGATCGCCAGACGATTCATGTGAGTGATCTCAAAACCGGCAAGACCGCTCCTTTGGTGATCCTGGGCGAGACAGGCGCATGCGCCAACCCGATCTGGTCAGCTGATGGTAAAACCGTCTACTACCAGTACAACTCCGGCAAAACCTTTTTGGACATATACGCCATAGACTTCAGCCCGGACATATTTAAATAGGACTTATTAATTACCAGATAGGATTTGGAATTAAAACGGCCGTCTCCCACCGGCGGTCGTTTTTTATATGGTCAAGTTCTTGCCAAAATCGTCATGACTGCTTTAATTATGCTTTATGATCAATAAACTCTCGATTCAGAATTTCGCTATTGTCTCCAGTCTCGAAGTCGAATTTAAACCTGGCTTGAATATCCTCTCGGGTGAAACCGGGGCCGGCAAGTCGATTATTATCGGCGCGCTCAATTTGCTTCTGGGCGAAAGAGCTCAGACCGAGATGATCCGAAGCGGAGAGCAGACCGCGGTTGTCGAAGGTATTTTCAACGGCATCGAACTGCCCTCGACGATCGCAAAAGAAATCGATATTGAAACGGGTACCGAAGTTCTTGAGATACGTCGCGAGATCAGGCAGGACCGGGCTTCGCGCTGTTTCATAAACGGCCAGATGGTCACCGTCGCCGACCTCAAACAGATCGGCCAGCACCTGGTCGACCTGGTTGGACAGCATCACCAGCAACTACTGCTGAATTCCGAAAATCATATCAGGTTCCTCGACCAGTATATCGGCCACCGCAGAGCGCTTAGTGATTACCGTGAA
Organism: Candidatus Zixiibacteriota bacterium; assembly: GCA_014728145.1. Taxonomy (NCBI): domain Bacteria; kingdom Pseudomonadati; phylum Candidatus Zixiibacteriota; species Candidatus Zixiibacteriota bacterium. Next base: position 4,670 of record WJMC01000246.1, read on the forward strand.
AAATACGATCGCTACCAGAAGGCTCGCTCCGACTTGCGACAACTCGAACAGGTCACTGCCCGTGAAAGAGAGAAGATGGAACTGTACCGTTTTCAAATTGATGAGATCGATTCAGCCGGTCTATCCGTTTCCGAGGAAAACGATCTCGATAACCAGCTTCATATTCTCGAAAACTCCCTGGAGCTGAAGTCCGCCTATTTCCAGGGAGCTGAGGAACTCTACCAGTCGGAACAGGCAATCTGCGACCGTCTGGATGAAGTGATCGGACTTTTGCAACCGCTGGATAAATACGATCCTGAATTGAAAGATAATCTATCTCACCTCCGCGACAGTTTGTACAACCTGCAGGAGATCGGACGTAATCTCCTGAGCCGTTCGGAAGCGATCGAAGATGATCCGGCACAGCTCGAAAAAACCCGCGAGCGTCTCGATCAATACTACGAGTTAAAGAAAAAATACGGCGGTTCGCTCGAAGATCTGTTCAGTTACCGCAGGCGCATTGAAAGCGAACTGCAAGGCTATACCGACAACTCGGACAGGCTCGCAAATCTGGAAGCTGAGATCGAAGATTTGAGAACTCAACTGGCAAAACTGGCCGAGAAGCTTTCCCATAAAAGAAGAGCCGGATCGTCGAAGCTGGCACGCCAGGTCGAAAAAAATCTAAAGAACCTGCTGATGGACAAGGTCGAATTCGAGGTAGTTGTGACCCGGGCCGAAGCACCTGAGGGTGACTGCGAAATCGGCGATAAAACTTACCGGCTCGGTCCCGATGGTATCGACCTAGTCGAGTTCAGGTTTTCTCCCAATCCAGGCGAGGAACTCAAGTCACTGGCAAGAATCGCTTCCGGCGGTGAGCTGTCAAGAGTGTTGCTGGCTGTCAAAAGCATCCTATCCGAAAAGCAGGCAGCATCATCGTTGATCTTCGACGAGATCGATACAGGCCTGGGCGGACGAGCCGCCTCGGCTATCTCTCATCAGCTCAGTGCTCTCTCACATCACAATCAGGTTATTGTGATCACTCACCTGCAACAGATCGCGGCCGCGGGAGAAAACCACTACCTGGTCTACAAGCAAGAAGATGACGGCCGAATGATAACCCGTATCCGCAGACTGACACTTAAACAGCGCAAACAGGAGATCGGTAGAATGATTTCCGGCGAAAGAATCAGTGCGTTATCCCTGAAGCAGGCCGAAGAACTTCTAAAACAGAAAAACTGATCAGATCCAGTGTATTAAAAAAACCGGCAGCCTGTGAACCACCGGGTTAAATAAATTCTAGTTCTTTGCGGATGCCTTCTTACGGGGTCTTGTCTTTCTCTTTTTCTCAGGCGCCAGGGCGTATTCGAGGACCTCATGAATCGTCTTGAAGAACTTATATTTCAGCTTATTCTTGAGTTCGCCCGGGAGGTCATGCAAATCTTTCTGGTTTTTATCCGGTAGTACGATAGTCTTGATTCCAGCCCGGTACGCTCCGAGTGATTTCTCCTTCAACCCGCCGATCGGAAGCAGGGTACCGCGCAGAGTGATCTCCCCGGTCATGGCGGTCCTGGTCTTGACCGGTCGTCCGGTGAAAAGAGAAGCTATCGCGGTAGCCATGACAATCCCGGCCGAGGGGCCGTCTTTCGGCACGGCGCCTGAGGGCACATGCACATGTACATCGACCTGGTCAAAGATATCTTCATTGATATCCAGTTCATCGGCAATGGAACGGATATACGAATACGCGGCCTGCACCGACTCCTTCATGACATCACCCAAATGACCGGTCAAAGTCAGCTTGCCCTTGCCCTTCATCCTGGTAGCTTCGATAAACAGCACCTCGCCACCCGTAGAGGTCCATGCCAGCCCGGGTACAACTCCGACCTTGGAGGTTCTTTCGGCCAGCTCCTGGACCACCTTGGGAGGGCCCAGGTACCTGGGTACATCGGCCGGACGCACGGTCACCTTCCCGGTCTTCCCGGTGGCCACATTGCGCGCCACTTTTCTGCAGATCGCGGCCAGTTCCCGGTCGAGATTGCGCAGGCCTGATTCACGCGTGTAGCCGTTGATTATTTCCCGGATGGCCGGCTGGGTGATAGTAAGATTTTTCTTTTTCAGACCGTGCTCTTTGAGTTCACGAGGTATCAAGAACTTTTTAGCGATATGCGTCTTCTCAAGATCGGTATAACCGGGTATCTGGATAATCTCCATCCGATCACGGAGCACATCCGGAATAGTGTCGAGGATATTGGCCGTGGTGATGAACATCACCTTGGAAAGATCAAAGGGCACATCCAGGTAATGGTCGCTGAAGGTATTATTCTGTTCCGGGTCGAGCACCTCCAGAAGCGCGCTGGCGGGATCGCCACGAAAGTCCTTGCCGACCTTGTCGATCTCATCCAGCATGAAGACCGGATTGCGCGTATCGGCACGACGGATACTCTGTATAATCCGGCCCGGCAAGGAACCGATGTAAGTCCGTCGATGTCCTCGGATCTCGGCCTCATCATGCATCCCGCCCAGAGAGATTCGCTCGAATTTTCGTCCCAGCGCACGCGCTATTGATCTTCCCAGTGATGTCTTGCCGACCCCGGGAGGACCGACAAAACAGAGAATCGGTCCCTTCAAATCGCTTTTGAGCTTGCGCACCGCCAGGTACTCAATAATTCTCTCCTTGACTTTTTCAAGGTCGTAATGGTCATCATCGAGAACTTTCTCGGCCGACTTCAAATCCAGGTTGTCCTCGCTTTCCCTCTGCCAGGGAAGTGTAACCATCCAGTCGATATAAGTGCGTGAGACGATATACTCAGCCGAGGAGGGATTCATCTTGCCCAGGCGATCGAGCTCTTTTTCAGTAGCTTCACGGGCAATATCACTCATCTGGCTTTTTTCGATCTTCTCCTGGAATTCCTTTATCTCAGCCGTACGCTCATCGGTTTCACCCAGCTCTTTATGAATCGCCTTGAGCTGTTCACGCAGGATATATTCTTTTTGCAGGCGTCCCATCTCATGGGCGGCATCCTCCTGGATTTTGCGCGACAGCTCCAAGACCTCGATCTCTTTGTTGAGATGAGCCAGAAGACGCTCCATACGCTTACGCACATTGGTCTTTTCCAGGATCTCCTGTTTCTGCTTTATATTCAGGTTCAGGTTGGAGGCCACGAAATCAGCCAGCTTTGACGGGTTATCCTGGTTGACGGCGGTAACATAGTTTTCTTCCGACAAATAGGGAGCCAGGTCGGTTACCTTACGCAGGACCTCATGTATATTGCGAGACAACGCCTCGATACGGACCTTGTCGTCATATTCTTCCTCGAGTTCTTCGACTTCCGCAGTCAGGTGAGGTTCCTCGGCCACGATCTTACGAAGTTTTATACGCGAAAATCCCTGTACAAGAAATCGCACTGAACCGTCCGGAAACCTCAGCATCTTGAGGATCGCCGCGCTCGTACCGACCTTGTAGATATTGTCGCTGTCGTCCGATTCAATCACTTCCTCTTTTGATTTCTGCGTAAACAGCCCGATCGTCTTCCCCTCCAAAAGAGCCTCATCGACCATCTTGGCAAATTTCTGATTGGAAATCATAAGAGGCATAACCAGGTAGGGATAAACTACCATGCCCTTTATTGGAAGCAATGTAACTTCTTTGACCTTTGAATCTGACTGGTTATCTATGCTGTTCATATCTTCCTTCGGTTATGATATTAATATATAACAATCAATCGGTGTTCTTAATAAAACATAAACAATTTCGACAAAAAGTTCCCGGTATTATGATTATCGTAGCTTTTCAAGGATTTCTTCAATTTTTGGCACAACCTCTGGATCCGGACCGTGCTCAAGATACTGCTCGAAATAATAGCGGGCTGAATCTTCCATTTTCAAACCGAGGTAGGCCCGTCCCAGAAAGCCGTAAGGTTCGCTCAAATCCGGCTCGAGTTCTATCGCCTGCTTAAAGTGATACATGGCCGAATCGAGATTCTGAGTGCTCAGATGGATGATACCGCGGTGATGATGGATTTCTCCTTTCTCGAAGCGGTTGGCGTATCTCAGAGCGCTGTCGGAATAGATCAGGGCGGAATCGACGTTCTTGCGATAGTACTCAGCCAGCGAGAGGTAATCATACGGCAGAGCCAGGCTGTCGACATACAAAAGCGCCCGGTCGGCGTAATGCTTGATCGAGTCCAGAAGCATCCTCTGCGCCCGGGCATCACCTGCCCACTCGAAAAAGATATTGTACGTACCGGCAATACTTGTGAAATAACGCGGATTGGGATTGTGTTCGAGCGCTTTATGGTAATACTCGAGGGCGCGTGTAAGCTCCTGCGGGCTACGATAATTGCGTCTGAAATACGCTCCCAGGTTCTCGTAACCATAGGCAGATCGCTGGTCATACAGACTGAGAATATGCTCGAAGCGAGCGACATTTTTAGGGAAGCTGTGATTGACCGCGATAAAACTCAGATTTATCACAAATGCGATCAGGACCGCCGACCGTACAATAGCCTTCAGGTCTGGCCTGCGCAGGAGAGCAGCTTCGAGAGTCGGGTAGAAACTCATTATCATTACCAGGCCGGTCGAGGCAAACAGGTCCCAGTCCCGCGCCATGCCGAGCTTGGGATCGACAAAAATCAAAAACAGCACCGCGCCGGCAAAAGCCAACCACTCAAAAGCGCCCGGTTTCACTTTCGATGTTACAATGACGGGTAAAAACAGAACCAGGGGCAAAGCGGACAAGAGCAAGCTGTTAACTATATCGATTAAATGATCCGGAGATAACAGGCTGTAGCCGGTGAAACCGAACTCGAGCAGAAAACTGCTGTGCTTGGACAGATACGGCGAGGAATAAATAAAGCGGAAAAAGACAACACCAACAGCAACCGCCAAAAGCGAAAACAGGGCTGTCTTCTTATCGGTTTCTGTCAACTCACCTTTCCGGCTGGCAGATATTATCAGCCAGAGAAATGCCGGAAGCAAATATAATGCGGTGAAATGGCACAAAGCCGTAACCGCGAACACGATCATCAACGGCCTGAAACCTTGACGTTCGCGAAAGTAGCAAAACGCCATTGCGAAAAATAAAAGTATTCCCATATACAACAGAGAATAACTTTCCTCGTAGCCAAAATAGAATTGCACACCGCCCAGGGCAAGAAACAAAAGTAGCGTGGAAAAACCGCGCTCTCGTCCGGGACGCAGAATTATCAGAAGCACCAGCACAAACAATCCACCGGCAAGCGCGCTGAAAAGCGCGAAACTGCGATGAGCGCCGAATCCGAAGAGCATATGTGTCAGCTTATAAAAGAAGAAATGTAACAGGCTGTCGAGCGGTTCAGTGGTCAACGACAGGTGAGCAAATCCGCGTGCCAGCTCATCACCACGCAAAAAGCCATCACCCAGAAACTGCGCCTCCGAACGGAAGATATAAAACACGGTTGAGAACAGAGCAACCACCCCGACCGAACTTACAATGCGAGCTTTTCCAGTCAATGACTGATAGTTTTCATGCAATGAGATTGTCAGCCCGTGAAAACGTCTGGAAAGGGGTGGAATTAAACACAGCAGGATCAGGACTGCCCAGATGATTGTGTAAAGCGGCGGATGATACCTGAGATGATCGATCCCCCACAGACGCAGGCCTTCCAGGTAGGGTGAAGCGAGAAATACTGCAATCCAGAACAGTATCCAGGGGAAATATTTTATGTAAACAGATCGATTGGGCATCAAAGATCAATCAATTTGGATACCAATACGGGATCATCACTATAAAATAGACTATCCAAAGATCTCAAATTCAGACAGATGGCGATTGAGGTTCTGGACTTCCTCGCGCGCTTTTTCCTCGAAATCGACACCGTCAGAAGCATAGATCACCGAACGGCTGACATTGATCAGGGCAATTGACTTGCCGTTGTCGGTACCGTATTTGGCGGAAGCCTCGAGATCACCGCCCTGAGCACCCACGCCGGGAATCAGAAACGGCAGGTTGCCCGACAGATCGCGCATCTCGCGGATCTTGTCCGGATGGGATGCGCCTACCACCAGTCCCAGGTTGTCGTTCTTATTCCAGCGCTGGACAGCCTCGGCCACATGATGATACAACGGTCTGCCACCCACCTCCAGAAGCTGGAAGTCCTGCGAGCTGGGATTCGATGTCAACGCCAGCACAAAAGCGAATTTGTCTTTATACTCGAAAAATGGAGCCAGAGAATCCTCGCCCAGGTAAGGCGACAAAGTGACCGCGTCGCCACCCAGCTCCTCGAATACAGCACGCGCGTACATACGCGAGGAATTACCGATATCACCTCGCTTCGCATCGATTATAACCGGCACCTGAGAAGGTATAGCCTCGATCGTGGCTTTTAAGATATCCCATCCCTTGCGCCCTAATCCTTCGAAAAACGCCATATTGGGTTTGTATGCCACACACAGATCTTTGGTGGCTGAGATAATCTGGCGATTGAATTCCAGGATAGGTTCATCCTGCTCTTTTAAATGCTCTGGAATCTTGTTCAGGTCAGGGTCGAGTCCAACACAGATCAGGCTCTTACGTTCCTTCACAAGCTGGGAAATTCTTTCCTTGAACTTCATTATTACCACCCAGTTTACCGATTAATTGCGAGATGTCATCGATTCCTGACTTATCAAGATAGTCGACCAAACCTTCGGAGGCTTTCACCGTGCAGTCAGGATTTATAAAATTGGCCGTCCCGAATTGAACCAGCGAAGCTCCCACGATCATGAATTCGGCCACATCGAAGTGATCGAGCGCACCGCCGATTCCAACCAGCGGTATTTTGACCGCATTATGAACCTGCCAGACTTTGGCCAGGGCGACCGGTTTGATCGCCGGTCCGGAAAGGCCACCGGTTATATTAGTCAAAATCGGCTTAAAAGTCCAGTGATTCACTCCCATGCCGACCAAAGTGTTAATCAATGACAGGCAGTCGGCCCCGCCCTCTTCGGCCGCACGAGCGATGGCGGAAATATCTGTCACGTTCGGTGAAAGCTTGATCATGAGCGGATAGCGGGAGATCTTTTTGAGCTCGGAAGTAATCGCGAAGGCACCTTTTTCAGTCGAGGAAAACTCCAATCCGCCCGCGCCGACATTGGGACAGGAGATATTGATCTCGAGCATATCGATAGCCTCGGCGTCATTTAAACGCTCGACACAATAGCGGTACTCTTCGATCGAGAAACCGGCCACGTTGACAATAATTCTTGTGTCGAGAGTTTTCAAAAAGGGGATTTTCTCGCTGACAAACCTGTCCACCCCGACATTGGCAAGTCCGATAGCGTTGATCATACCGCCTGTGGTCTCGTAAGTACGTGGCGGTGGATGACCCGGACGGGGTTCTCGGGTGATCGACTTGGTAACTATCCCGCCCAGACAGGAGAGATCAATATAATTATTGAATTCCTCGCCGTACCCGAAAGTGCCCGAAGCGGTCAAAATCGGGTTGCGAAACTTAATCCCGCACAACTCAACTTCAAGGTTAGGAGCAGTCACAGCTCGATCTCCTCCGCATTGAATACAGGTCCCTCCTGGCAGACCCTCAGGTATTCATCTTTCGCCCGCAGTTTTACCGCGCATCCCAGGCAGGTTCCCACCCCGCATGGCATCGCACCTTCCAGCGAAAGCTGGCAGGGAAGCTTGAAACTCAGTGCTATACGGCTGAGCGCCTGCATCATGGGTGTCGGCCCGCAACTATATACCCGCATTTTACTGTTGCGCAGGCGACGGGCGTAGATATCCTCGAACAGGGCAGTTACGAAACCATGAAAGCCATGCGTGCCGTCATCGGTGGAGTACTTCATCTCAACCCCCAGTTTTTCGGCATCGGCACCGACAATCAACTCGGTCTTGTCACGGATACCCAGCAGAAAAAGAACACGGGAGGGCTCGATACGATGCCTTTCAATCAAGAACCTGCTCAGAAAATAGAGCGGAGGAAGCCCCACCCCGCCGGCAATCATGACGGCGGTTTCATCGGTTTCAGGTATCTCAAAAGTATTGCCGAGCGGTCCGAGGCAGTCAAACTTACGTCCGGGCAGTGCCTCCGCCAGAAGCTGTGTGCCCCGTCCGATCACCCGGAAAACCATCTCGAAAGTCTCATCTTCACAGTTATGGATACTCATTGGCCGGCGAAAGACAGGATCGAGACTGTCGGATACCTTAATCTGGACGAAATTACCGGGCAGTGCTCGCTTAGCAATCAGGGGAGCATGTAATTTGAGCCGGCACAGATCGGGCAGGAGCATCTCTTTTTCGACAAGCTCCACCGGTGGATTGAAAATCATTCTCGCCCCTTGACTTCCCGGGGAAGCTCCACTCTTATCCTGTAAAACTGCCATTTATCACTATACTCCAGGGGTATTTCCCCAGGGTCGAATTCCGTGTAGCGAAGCGCCTCCTCGGCCGCTTCATCGATTTCCTTATTGCCCGAGGCTTGCAGAATTACCCATTCGACAGGTTTTCCGAAAGAATCGAGCCTTACCGCAAAACTGACATATCCTTCGAATTTCGTGTAATAAGCCGAGGGCGGATAGACGAAATCACCTTCCTTGACAGGCTTCTCGTCGATTTCGCGCAATGTGTCGATCAGGGCGTCGATATCGGCGAAGAGGTCATAACTCTCTTCCTGGACATCCTGCGGTAATGAATCGATCGGGAGAGTATCCATGATTTCCCCTGGTTCCGGTTCCTGCTCCCGCCTGACCGGCTGTCGGCGCTGAACTTTTTTGCCCAGACGAACCAGGGCGGAATCACCATAGGGAGTCCCCGGGAAACTGTCGGCCACCTCCTGGTAGGCGAAGATCAAAGTTGAATCCGGCACGAAGCTCGTATCATCGGGAATATATGTATCCGGGGGCATGAACTGCTCCATCAGCCAGGCACGCGCATAAGCTGACTTGGAAGCGTATTTTGAATCGGGAAAATCTTCTATTACCGAAGTAAACAAAGCCATTGCGGAATCGGGATCGTTTTCATCAAAAAGCATTGTCTCGGCCTGACGGTAACGCCTTCCGGGATAGTCAACATCGAGTTGGTCTAAATTGGTGCCGGTTATTTCGGACACCTGTTCGACGTAATCGGTATGCGAATAATCATTTATGATTCGATTATAGCTGGCCTGCGCGCTCTCAGGCATATTGTAAACCTCCTCGAAAATATAAGCACGCGCCAGAAGGGCACGGGCGGCCCACTTGGAATCCGGGAAACTGTCAATCAAAAACTCGAACTCGACCAGAGCCGTGTCCGGATTATCGAGCTGGACCAGGTACAATTCGGCTAATTGATATTGCACGGCGGCATCGTTTTCGAGGTTTTCATCGCCGACCTCTTCGCGGTACTGACCCAGCCGGCTGATATCAGCACTCTTCTGGATAGCGTCCTGGTAAACCTCGGACCCGCGCGAAACAGCGATCGAGGAATCATACATCTCCTTGGCCAGTTCCAGGTTGTTGTATTGCGAAACCTGTATCTCTCCGATCCGGTAAAAAGCAATCGCGGCCGCCTCGGTCCGTTCGAATTCGACCGCAATACGTTCATACTCTTCGATCGCGTCCTCAAATTCGTTTTTGATTTCCAGCGCTTCGGCCAGTTTGAGACGAATCTTGCCCGCCTTGTCGTAATACCGTTCGTTTTCCGCCAGAGCTTCGAAAATCGTATACCCGCTGTCGACCATCTCCAGTTCGTAGTAGGCTTCACCCGCCAGAAACTGCGATTCGAAATAGAGTGAATCGTTGGGCTTATATTCAGCCACCTCCAGAAAGGCATTTTTAGCCTGGCGCGGCTTATTCAACTCCGTGTAAGCGGTACCGATCTTGAACTGCACCTTGGCGGCATCCTCCGAAGAAGCGTACTCTTTGACGTAGTTGGTATAATACTTGATCGCCTCCGGATACTGCCTCTGGTTGAACTGGATTTCTCCCAGCATGAACTGCGCTTCGGCTTTAAAATCCCTGTTATCTGTGAGCGAATCTATCTCCTCAAATGCCTGCCTGGCGAGTATATATTCCTCGCGCTGGAGACGGCATTTACCAAGATACAACAATGCTCGTTCGACATAATCGGACTCCGGAAAGGCCGCCAGAAGTTCACGGAACTTGCGCTCCGAACGATAGTAATCTTCGAGATGGTAATAGGACTTGCCGATGATATACAATGCGTCATCGACATACTTGCTGTCCGGATGTTCAGTCAGAACTTTGGTGCATTTTTCAATAGCAAGATTGTACTTGCTCTTGGAGCGTCCGCCCGCCTTTTCAGATTCGTTTTTTTCCCGTTCGCTCTCCGCCTCGTTAAAATTCTTTTCAGCCAGGTAGAAAGTGTTGTAGTAGACACAGCCACCCAGCAGGAAACTGAGGCAGGTCAGGGCGATGATAGTTTTAAAGCATCTCATTTTGTATCCAGCCGTTCGTTAGATTATACTTTTCCATTAACCGTTTGGCAATAAGATACTCCTTTTTTGTTATACGTCGTGAAATCATCTCGAACTCATGAGCCCGGTAAGCCGGAAAATACTGCGACATGAGAGAAATATGGGTTTCGGTCGAAATCTCCTCGGCAATAAATTCAAAAATCTTATCAGTAGCCGAAAGCTTGTTAGGCAGAACCAGGTGACGGATTAACAGCCCCCTGCGCGCGATACCGTTGGAATCGACCTCGAGCGTCCCGACCTGCCGATACATCTCGCTTATCGCCTCACGGTTGACTTCTGGGTAATCGGGAGCGTTAGAATAACATCTGGCCGGTTCGCTCTCACCGTAGCGCATATCCGGCATATAGACTTCCACCATCCCCTCAAGGCACTCGAGCACATCGACAGAATCGTAGCCGGAGGAATTCCACACGATCGGCACTTTGAGCCCGCGCTTGCGGGCGGTCATAATCGCTTCCGCAATCCGGGCCGAATAATGAGTGGGGGTAACGAAATTGATATTGTGCGCTCCCCGGTTTTCAAGTTCGAGCATCCGATCGACGAGACCGAGAGGACTGATGTTCTTGCCATGCCCCATCTGGCTGATCGGATAATTCTGGCAGTAACTGCATTTGAGATTGCATCCGCTCAAAAAGATCGTCCCGCTTCCCCGGTTTCCGGAGATCGGCGGTTCCTCGCCGAAATGCAAATTGGCCGAGGAGATCCGGATCTGATCGGTCTGCTCGCAGATCCCTCTTTCGCCGGCTGTACGGTCGACACGGCATTGACGCGGGCATAAGTCGCAGTCAGAAAGCCTTGAAAGAAGCGACCGCACTCTCGCTTTTACATCTTTATCGATACATACCTGTCGCTGAGTCATCAGATTCCCGCGGTTTCGAGCAGTTTGGGAAGTATTTCACCGGATGGTCCCAAAAGGACCTCATCAGCAGACGGCGACAAATCGGTATGTTGCAGGTTTATCTCGACCAGGTAGGCGCCGTTGCGCTTGGCGGAAAATGGCAATCCGGCCGCCGGATATACTATTGCTGAAGTTCCCACGCAAAAGAACAGGTCGGCTGAGGCTGATTTCTGAAGTGCTTTTTCGAACACATCCTCCGGAAGCATCTCACCAAACCAGACCACATCGGGACGCACCTGTCCCCCGCATTCGCATAAAGGCAGATCGTCGCCTGCTTTAAAATCGACCCGGTCAATTGTTTTACTACATTTAAAACACTTGTTTTTGAGGATGTTGCCGTGAACTTCCAGGATATTCTCGGAACCCGCCCGCCTGTGAAGGTTATCCACGTTCTGGGTCACGAGTTGAAAATCGCTGAAATGATTTTCCATCCTCGCCAGCGCGTAATGACCCTGGTTGGGTTCGATATTGTCGATTATGTCACGGCGATGCTGATACCAGGCCAGAACCAGCTCGGGGTTGCGCATAAAGGCATCGACGGTGGCCAGTTCCTCGGCCCGGAATTTCTTCCAGATACCATCGGTACCACGAAAAGTCGGCACTCCCGACTCAGCCGAAACTCCGGCACCGGTCAGGACACAAATCTTCGGATCTTCTCTGAGAAGTTTTATCAGCCGTTCGGTAAACATCTGCGTAAATTTAACCTGATGAGCAAGACAGTCAAGTATTTTGGACAGTCCTGCGATCCATATTGTAAGTTTTCTTTTAACTTATACAAATTAATGTTGTATAATATCGCGAGATGGCAAAAAAAAGATTTAAACTCGCATATTTTACGCTGGTTCTGGCGCTGGTCTTTGCGATATCACCGCTTTCAGCTCAGGAGAATGGCGATTCGACCGAAGCAAAAAATCGGAAATCTCCAACCGGCGCACTTTTAAGGTCATTGGCCTTGCCCGGCTGGGGCCAGCTATATAACCAAAAGTACCTCAAGGCCGGCATAATCGGCATCGGTGAGAGCCTTTTGATCTATCAGACCGTTTACTACTACGGACGAACGGACACATACCGGGATCTCTACCAGAACGAAACCGACACAGAACTCAGGCAACAGTATTTCGAGCAGTTCGACAGTTACCGCGATCTTCGTAACCAGCATATCTGGTTCCTGGCGATTACAGTCTTTTACTCTATGTTCGACGCCTATGTCGACGCCCACCTGGCGGGATTCGATATCGACCTGACGCCGACTCTGGATGAACAAACCCATAACACCACGCTCTGGTTGAAACTCAATTACAGGTATTAAAAGCAATCTGTCCCGAAAAAGATCATTTTTAAAAATATTGTAACGTCTATGGAACAATTCAGTTCAATTTTGTTATATGCAAACAAATCCATCTATGCGAGACTGCTAAAGAAATTTACAATCATTAAAGTTGAGATTATAAATTTATATGATGTTCTGGTAAACATGGATGATATCTGACGATATTAGTTAAGCGGCCACGGATTCCTTACGATACTGATATAAAGAACTACATGGGAATCGACTTCTGAGGGAATCGGATGGCACAAACAGATAAGGAAAAGATAATCATGAATGGACAATCCTGCTTTTCGATCAAGGACTGTGCCCTGATCTCGCGAATGGCCGGAGTTGATTCGGCACTATCGATCCGAGAACTGCGCGAACGAGTACGGGTCTGTCCGATCGAATGCCTCTATCACCATTATTGCGAGACGGTGATCCGCCCATCTTTTGATAATCCGGAATTCCGCAATGATTTTTCGATCTGGTGCTCGCATCACATGGGTGACCGCAAGCTGGCCGAACAGCTCGGTATTTTGAATCCCTATGATTTCAACAGCCTGGAAGAACTGCGGGGTAAGGTAATGGAAGTTCTCGATGACCGGATGAGCGAGATGTACCATATTCCGACGGTTCCGCTGAGCGAGGAATTCCAGTTCATGCGCAGTGTGACCGTGGTGTTCGATACCGGTAAGGAGATCTGCTCGCCGGAAGGGCTGGTGACTCATATCCCCCAGATGAGCCTCTCCAGCATATACTATCATTTTGTGGAGGCACATCGCAGGACACCCGGTAATACCGATGACTTCACTGTTTACCTGTCCGATTACAACGACACCTATCAGAAATTGATACAGGCTTTTGACAATATCGATTTTTACTTTTTGACTTTGAGTGAACTCAAGTCGGCGCTGATCGCGGCAGTCGACCTGGAATTCTCACGGGAGGCCGCCGATGCCTAAATCACTCAAGGATTATGAATCAATTGTCGGAAGTGTCAATATATCGATTTTGAAGCAGATCGCCCGGCAGCTCAACGGCGCCAAGGTGGTTCACATCAACTCGACCAAGATAGGCGGTGGTGTGGCCGAGATTCTGGAATGGCTGGTAGCCCTGATGAATGAACTCGGCCTGCAGACATCCTGGGAAGTTATCTCCGGCCCACCGGAATTTTACATGACGACCAAATCGTTTCACAACGCCCTGCAGGGCAACGTGGTCGCGCTTCCACAGTACATGATCGATGCCTATGAAGAGACCAACCGCCAGACCGCCGAAAGGCTCCATGATACATTAAACGATGCTGATTTCGTTTTCGTCCATGACCCCCAGCCAGCCGCTCTTCTGGAGCATTTTCCGGAACGCAAGGGGCGCTGGGTGTGGCGCTGTCATATCGATGCCAGCCGGCCATACAGACGGGTCTGGAAATATCTCAGCGAGAAAGTTGAAAAATACGACGCCAGTATCTTTTCGCTGTCGAGTTTTGCCAAACGGATGCCTCATCCACAGTTCATCATCGCGCCATCGATCGATCCGCTCTCGGACAAGAACCGGGATCTCTCAGAGGCAGAGATGGCCTCGCTGTTGCAGGGTTTCGACTTCGACCATGACAGGCCGGTTCTGACACAGATCTCGCGCTTCGACCGCTTCAAAGATCCGATCGGCGTAATCGAGGCTTTCCTGGCATTGCGGGAAAACATAGACTCCCAACTGATCCTGGCAGGTGGCGGTGCCACGGACGATCCGGAAGGACAGATGGTACTCGAGGAAGTCCTGGAGGCAGCCGAAGGCAATGACGATATCCACGTTCTTAACCTGCCCGGCGACGCGCACAAGACGATCAACGCGCTTCAGCGGATCTCGACAATAGTTATGCAAAAATCCCTGCAGGAAGGTTTCGGTCTGACAGTTACCGAGGCACTCTGGAAAGAAAAACCGGTCATCGGCGGCAACGCTGGCGGGATCCGTCTGCAGGTACATAATCATCACACCGGATTTTTAGTCGATACACCCGAGGGGGCGGCCCTGCGTATGCGCTATCTGCTGAGCCATCCGGAAGTGATCAAGCTGATGGGCCAGACCGGCAAGCGTTTCGTTTTGGAAAACTTCCTCTTGACACGTCATTTACGGGAATACCTGACTCTCATGCTGGGCATCTGGCACGGTCTCGAAAATTACCTTATCACCCAGTAATATATGCAGGTACTCTCTTCCAAAATCGATCTCGATGACTTTTTCGCAAGAGTCAGAGAACTCCCCCGGAAGATACTGCTTCTGGATTACGACGGCACCCTGGCTCCATTTCAGGAAGATCCCCAAAAAGCATATCCCTATGAAGGTGTCGAGGATGCTCTCAATGCCATAATAGCCACCGGCCAGGCCCGCATCGTCCTGATCAGTGGCCGTCGCGCCGAAGATCTGACCCGGCTTTTAAGCTTAAAGCAGATGCCCGAAATCTGGGGTTCCCATGGTTTCGAGCGCAGGATGCCCGATGGCAGAATTCTGCCCGGACAGCTCAAACCAAAACAAAGCGAGGGCTTAAAGCTGGCTGAAGAATGGGCTCAAAAAACTCAACTGCCGGCGAGACTGGAACGCAAACCGGCCGGGCTGGCTTTTCACTGGCGAGGTCTGGATGATGAATCCGCCCGGACAATAAGGTCGCAAATCAACTCGGAATGGGAAAAGCGCGCATTAGACTATAATCTTAAACTACTATCTTTCGACTGCGGACTTGAACTCAAACCGGCCGAAATCGACAAGGGTCATGCCGTGCAACAGATCTTCGCAGATTTGCATCAGCCGGCCGCGGTAGCTTACCTGGGCGATGACCTGACCGACGAGGATGCCTTTGAAGCACTCGGTGAACTGGGGCTGGCAGTCCTGGTCAGAAAAGAAGTCCGGAAAACCTCAGCCGATCTATGGCTCAAACCTCCCGCTGAATTGCTCGATTTCTTAGCTCGCTTCAATAGCGCTTGCCAGATAGTATAAAATTGATTATATTTACTTTGCTGA
>WJMC01000247.1 GCA_014728145.1 Candidatus Zixiibacteriota bacterium
CGCCTCAACGGCATCTCGCATCTGCATGTCAAAGAAGCCGAACATGGCGAACCGATCGTGGCCGGGGCCGCCTATGTCGCTCCGGGCGACAAGCACATGACGATTCGCAAGTGGGGCTCTCAGGCCGAGGTACAGCTTTCGGATGAGCCGACTAATGTCTTGCATAAACCGTCTGTGGATGTTATGATGAACTCCGTGGCCGACGTCTTCGGAGGAAGGACACTGGGTGTGATCATGACCGGGATGGGATCCGACGGGGTCAATGGCCTCAGGAACATTAAAAGTAAAGGGGGCAAGGTTATTGCGCAGAATGAAAATTCATGCGTTGTCTATGGAATGCCGCGGGCCGCAGTGGAAGGCGGTCTGGCTGATAAGGTGGTCGCCCTGGAGAGAATCGCGACCGAAATCGGCAGTTACTTTTAGCTCACTTTTATATTGTTAAAAGCAGTTTACCTGCTATATTTGTCGTATGGGACGCGATATGCCTAATTCTAAAACCGATCAGGATATTGATAGAATATCTCATCTGAATCAATCCTTCACGAATTTTACCGATATCGTCGAGGAACTAAACGAGTCCTACCAGGGACTCGAACGTCGCTTCGAATCACTCAATAACCAGCTCGAGGAAACTAACTATCAGCTTCGTCAGGCACTTGTCGAAAACCAGAAAGTGCGCAGTTTTTTACATGAACTGACTGCCGCGGTGCCATCCGGGATCGTTGTGTATGATCTCGAGGGTAATATAACTCTGATGAATAAAGCGGCTGAAGAACTTCTGGAGACTAACCTGGAAGATGCTTCTCAAACAGGTTTGGGCTTTATCTCAGATAGTAATCCCGATTATTCCGCTATGAAGACGGTTTCCGAGAACCGGCCGTTTCTTTCCGAGGAAAAGAAGATCTTCCTCAAGACCGGCAAGGAGCTGACGGTTTCTTTTTCAACCGCATTGCTCTATGATCAGGATCGGAAAGTCATCGGCGCACTCGAGCTATACCACGATATAAGCAGGATACGTCGTCTCGAAGATGAGATCACCCGTGTCAAAACGCTGGCCGCACTGGGTGAAATTGCCGCGACCGTAGCCCATGAAGTTCGCAACCCGCTGGGCGGGATTCTCGGTTTCGCGGCCCTGCTGAAACGTGATCTGGAAGATGATCCGCGTGTCGACCTGGTGGAAAAAATCATCCGGGGAGTGAAAAATCTCGACCAGTCTGTTTCCTCGCTTTTGCGTTACGCCCAGGAGGAACATCCCGATTTAAAGACGGTTCAGCTCAAACCACTTTTGGAAGAGCTTATCCACGAGTTCCGCATGAACCTGGCGCAGTGTGAGGAAAAATGCCATATCGACCTGATCGTATCCCCGGAATCATTGAGCTGGAAAATGGACCCCGGGCATCTCAGGCAATGTGTTCTTAATCTGCTTTTGAATGCCCATCAGGCTCAAAAAGAAAACTCCCGGATCAGCCTTTCGGTGATCGGCGACAATAAGCTTAACATAATCGTTTCGGACAGGGGTTCCGGAATGACCGAAAAAGTAAAGCAGAAACTTTTTACTCCGTTTTTTACCACTCGCAAAGCAGGCACAGGGCTTGGACTGGCAACTGTCAAAAAGCTCGTACTTCTGCACAAGGGGGAAATCAAGGTGGATACTGAAATCGGAAGGGGAACCGATATTCGTCTCGAGATTCCCGCCGATTTGAAGTAAACATCCGAGGTGCTCGTATGGAAAAGAATATACTCGTAGTCGACGACGACAACCTGGTTAATGAATTTGTGACCGAAACTCTCAAACGGCTCAATTATAGCGTATCGTCAGCGACCTCCGGCGCCGAGGCACTGGAAATGATAGAATCCAGGGACTTCGATCTGGTGCTGTCGGATGTGCGTATGCCGGAGATGGACGGTATCACACTTCTTGAAAAAATCAAATCGATCACTCCCGATACAGTAGTCGTGATAGTGACCGCGTTCGGCACTGTCGAAAACGCCGTCAATGCCATGAAAAAAGGCGCTTACGACTATATCCTCAAACCGTTTTCACCCGACGCGCTCGAGATCGTGGTCAAGCGTGCGCTACAGCATCGGCATCTCTCAGTCGAAAACCGTTCCCTCAAAGCGCAGATCAGGGAGAAATTCAGTTTTGACAATATTGTCGGACAGAACCGCCGCCTGCGGGATATCTTCGATCTTATAGAAACCGCCGCCAACAGCAAGGCCACGATCCTCTTGACAGGCGAATCCGGGACAGGCAAGGAACTGGTGGCCAAGGCAGTACATTACAACAGCCCGCGTCGCGACAACCCGTTTATACGGATCAACTGCGCCGCTTTACCGGAGAGCCTGATCGAATCGGAGCTGTTCGGCCATGAAAAAGGAGCATTTACCGGCGCTATTAACCAGACCAAGGGACGTTTTCACCTGGCTGACCAGGGCAGCCTGCTTCTGGATGAAATCTCCGAAATGCCGATTCAACTGCAGTCCAAGCTGTTGCGCGTTCTCCAGGAATCGGAATTCGAACGGGTTGGATCCGGCACCCCGATTAAAGTCGATGTGCGCATTATCGCGACTACCAACCGCGATCTTATGGAAGAGATTAAAAAAGGAAGTTTCCGCGAAGATTTATACTATCGATTGAATGTGATCAATATCGAAGTTCCCGCTCTGCGCGAGCGCAAGGATGACATCCCGCTTCTGGTCGAGCACTTCATTGAAAAATTCAACCGCGAGGATGACCGCCAGATTAAGGGTATCACCGACAAAGCTTTGAATCTCCTGATGCAATACCCCTGGCCGGGAAATGTGCGTGAACTGGAGAACATGATCCAGCGCGCGGTCGTCACTGCCCGCGACAATGTTATTACCCACAAGGATTTTCCTCAGCGCCTCGCGCTGGGGCCGTCTTCTACCTCCGGTGGCGATATGCTTTCCGAACCTCTGACTATCAGTGAAGGGGAGAAAATCCTGATTTTAAAATCACTCGAGCGCAACAGCGGTAACCG
>WJMC01000248.1 GCA_014728145.1 Candidatus Zixiibacteriota bacterium
CCTGGTAATTCATGCCGGCGACCTGTTTCATACGGTACGTCCTTCCAACCGTATCATAAATTTCGCCATCAGGGAGATTCTCAAGCTGAGCCGGGCGGAGATACCGGTGGTAATTATCTCCGGCAATCACGATGCTCCCCGACAGCGGTCGGTTGGCCATGTACTTTCGATTTTTGAGAACCTGCCGGGAGTATATCCGGTCTTTCGGAGCAAATTCGAGAGCCTGCGTTTTGGTCCCGTTGCGCTCGGATGCCTGCCCCATTGTCTGACCACCGATATTTTGCACCAGGAGATCGAAAAAGCCCGTCCTGAAGAAGCTGAGATCAATATCCTGATCGCGCATGGTGTCGTATCGGGTATCGAACAGTTTTCGATGGCTGAACTGTCCGAGGAGGAGATACCGTCGTCGGTATTTGAGCGCGGATTCGATTATGTCGCCCTGGGACACTACCATCGGTACACGCAGGTCGATGATAACGTCTATTACGCCGGTTCGACAGAGAGGCTTTCTTTTGGAGAACTGGGCGAAAAGAAAGGTTTTCTGGAAGTTGTGCTCCCCGAACGTGAGATTATATTTCACCGGATTCCGACGCGGGAGATGATCGAGCTGGAGAAGATCGATTCGGCCGGTCTGGATTACGATCAGCTAAAGCAGGTGGTCGAGTCTCGTTTTGATGATGTGGATTTGAAAGACAAGATCGTGCGTTTGAAGATATTTAATCTCCCGGAAGTACTCTACCGTAATTTACCTGTCAAAGATATCCGCCAGAAAAGTTCTGAGGCTTTCTATTTCAAGCTGGTGACCGAGAGGGCAGAGGTTGAGCAATACGAACTGGCAAAAGATGTTAAGTTCAGCCATGTTCTGGATGAGTTCCGCTCCTACCTGTCATCGCGCCCGGTGGAGAAGCTCGATAAAGACAGATTGCTTGAAATGGCACAGAAGTATTTCAGCGAACAGGAAAATTAGAAAAAAAAGGGCGCCCCGTGAGGGGCGCCTGTTGAGAGAAAACAAACCCGAAACTACAAGTTCTGCAGCTTCAGATTGGGGGTATCTATATCAATCCTGGGTGGCTACAACCTCACGCCAGGAGACTTTCTGTACGATCGAAATCAACGGTGTGCCCGGAGGCAGGTTGTTCGGATCGAGCAGGTCGGTATCGAACTCCCAGTTACGATTGGGAGCTGTGTAAAATGAACCATAGGCCCAGTCACCGTCGGCCTGTTCACTCTCCCACAAATCAATTGCCGAGCCTCTCCACTTAAACTCGATACCGCTCCAGTTTTCGAGAAACCGCGGCAGGTTCTCGAATCCACCGCTGTATTTACCACCGTCAGATGGTACATTGCCGGTCATGTACGAGCTGTTGACTGTAGTCGCCGCGGCCTTGCGGTTGCCGTCGCTGAGAGACAGAGAACCATCGCCGTCATTCCAGTCGTTGGACAGGATAGTCATAGCGTCGGTCATGATACAGGCGGCTTTCTTGCTGACAGTGTTGTAATCGCCGTGAACGTAAACAGGATTCTCGGAGCACACCGTCAGATCGGCATGAAGCTCTGAACCGTTGGTTAAGCGGGTAGCCTTCAGGTTACCACCGCCCTGGGTTTCGGATGTATAGATGATTCCGTTATTGGGCCAGTATCCTGAGCTGTTGAGAGCGGACATGTCAATATCAACTGTTTCGACTGTCTTGCCTTCCCGGCCGTCGTAGAATGATCCGGTGGAGATTACTCCCGCTGATACGAGATCGCTTGTGATATTTGTCTCACTGCTGTCCGGGTTGACATAGATCGCCTGGCCGTCGACAATTTTCAAAGTCGCGCTGTGTTCATAGCTGTCAGCCGTCTCGGTTGCGCGTTTGATCATATCGATCGGTTCACCGCTCTGGACGACTGGAAGGTTGAGAGGCGTGATTCCATGGTCGGAGTCCTCGACACGACCTCCCCACAGAGCCAGTGACTGATCGACCCAGTCGGCGTCGTTGGCGTCGATCCAGTTACCGCTTTGTTCCATGGCAACCGGGTTGCCGGAATTATCCATTATGAAAACATCACCGTAATCGGTGCTTCTACCGGACTGGGGTGAACGTCCATGGAAGATATTTCCGGCCGCTGTCAGATGCGAATTGACCGTGAGCGAATTACCGGCCTGTATATACAGGTCGCCGTTGGAGTGCACACGGCCACCCAGGGTCATAGCGGGACCCGGAGCGATTTCCAGTACCGGATCGTAGAAAACCGCGAACTGGAAAATCGGAACCAGATCGGATTCGACCATCATCTTGAGTTCAGTCTTTGTATGGCTGTTTTCAGTTGCCGCGGCCGAGGTTACCTCATATTCGTTGACAAGCGCATACAGGCCCGAATATGCCCCCTTGACCAGGTGTTTCTGGTAGGGACCGTTTATATGGACTGTATTGTAACTGACCCCGATCGGAGCACCATCGTACTCATTGACATTAAATGAGTCGGTGGGCAGGGGATCGGGTGCGGTACCATTTGTACGATAGTACGTTTCCAATTCTGCGGCCGCCTTTTCAAGGCCGGATTCAGCCGCGTAGAAGGTGTTGCTGGTGTTCATGCTGTTACCGGCGATATCGACCTCGGTGGTCGAGGTCATCACGGCGTTGATACCAGCCAGGGTCAGCATCAAAAGTAACGCCATGAAAATGATAATGGTAAAACCGGATTGTGTCTGCAATTTTTTCATAATACCCTACCTCTATTTAAAATGCGAGATTTCTTGTAAACACTGAAGTTACGAATGTATCTCGAACGAAACCATCGGCAATCTCATCCTCCCGATCAGTTCTGGCAACAAGCTCGATATTGACTTCTCTTACCAGTTGGGAGCTGATCAAAGTGTCCACAACAGCACCGTGGGCGAGCGTATAGGTAAGCTGCAGATCCTCGATATTGTCGGCGTAGATCTGCGGAATGCCGTCGGCTCGCTCGATCATCAGGCGCGGATGGTCCGGATCGGTTGTATTGTCCACGAAAAAGGTCACAACATCAATAGAATACACATGGCAGGAATCAGCATAAGCTTTTGAAAGCGACATAGTGCTGTGCTTAAGAAGTCCCGAAGCCTGCTGAACTTCTGTAATCAGGAAAAACTCACCACTCTCGGTAATAGGATCATATATGTAAGCCCATGTATCCGCTTCAAAACAGGTGATACTGTCAGGATCACATTCGATATCATCTGAAGGGCTTGACATAGCATCTACCATATAAGCGTTACAAATGGGCTCAGAAAGATATACGAGAGTGATAGTGTCGGGATTTGTGTTTGATGCGTAAATTGCCTCCAGGGCGGGCGGTATATGATAGCCGGCCTGGCGGACATGGTACACGAGCTCGTCGACAGCCGCGCGACCATTCTGTTGCATATCTGTAATATTTTCCTGGGCGATCCAGCCCTGTTGCTGGCTGACATAGAGCTCGAGGGCGGCCCCGGTTGCAATCAACGCTATAACCGACGCAACCAGAAGCTCGATAAGCGTTACACCTCTATTGGATTTAAGTTTTGTAATAATCATGGTCATCACTCCTTAGGCTGGAAATATGCTGTAGTCTGATTATAATGAGGATTCTGGAGCTCGTCGTCCCAATAGACGTAAACCGTGATTTTCATCAATTCTTCCTGGTCGTAATCCTCTTCGAGATAATAATGGGAAAAGAATTTACCATCATCCTCGTAAGAATACCACTCAAGATCATCATAAGGAGTATTCTTGACTTCCTCGATCGTCTGGCGGACTATCTGGACGGCCTGCGTGGTTTTGTCAGACCAGGCGTTGCCATGGATCGAGATAACGATCATGGACAACAGGGTGAGAAGGCCGATGGAGAAAATTACCAGTCCCATCATGACCTCCAAAATCGTGAAACCATCCTGATTCATCTTTTTGCGAAGTTTTTCAATCATAATCATCATCCTGTTTTTTTGACTATTCTGCTGGGGATATCGCAAAAGACGGGCCAAAATCGAATTGTAAGCCGGAAGAAATAGCTATATGATTATATTACAATAGATTATAAGAATTGCTGAAGGGACAGATTGGAACCGAATGACTTACAAAAGCTAAGAGAAAGTGGGATTTATCCCATAGATGACCCGCTGTGCCAATAAAAAAGTCAAAAATGCTTAAAGGAAGATCTTATAATACTGAGACAGTGTCGCTTAGCCCTATAACTGGACTTAGAAATAACAGGTATGACCGCTTGACACCAATGCATACCAGATTGAAACATCCGATTGCCGTTTATATGCTTAACTCAAAGCTCCAATTAAGATTCCCGGGGTCTGTTCAAGTAGTGTCCTATAATATATATTATGTAACATAGCTTGTGGATAAGTCCGATAGTTATCCACCGTGGAAAGAAAACAGGATAAAAAAGATCCCGCCCTGCTGTACAGGCGGGATCGATAGATAAAGGCATTGTTTGCTATTTTACGACTAAATTCATCAGCTTATTCGGGACGTGGATAACTTTTATTATGTTTTTGCCTTCGAGGTACTTTTTGACTTTCTCGGAGGATTTTACAGCGGTTTCGACCTGATCTTTGGCAGAGTCCAGAGGCATTTCGATCTGGTCGCGCAGTTTGCCGTTGACCTGGACTACGATCGTAACCGTATCTGCAACTGAAGCATCGAAATCGGCGACCGGCCAGGCTGATTTGAAGACTGAATCAGTATAACCGAAGCGATTCCACATCTCCTCGGCAAAATGCGGAGCCAGCGGAGCGATAAGCTGAACCAGTTTCTGCATGATAAACAGGAAGAACTCAGGTTCGATACGCTTGACCTGGCCGAGTGAGTTAAAATATTCCATCAGAGAAGCAATTACAGTGTTGAACTGCATTCTCTCATAATCCTTATCAGCGCCGATAATGATCTGGTTTAACTTAATATACAGATCCCATTGGTTATCAGAAAGTTCATCCTTTTTATACTGTTTCTTCAGGTCGGCTGGATGGGGGTCCTCGATTTGAACTATCATATTATAGAAACGATTAACGAAACGCTGAATTCCGGTGAAAGCTTCCTCGTTCCAGTCGATTTCCTTGTCGGCCGGAGCGATAAAGTGCATAGCCAGGCGACTGATATCAACCCCGTAGCGTTCAATCAGATCCATCGGCGAGACGACATTGCCGAGAGATTTCGACATGATCTGACCGTGGGCGTCGCGCACCATACCGTGGTTGAACAGGCGCACTGCCGGTTCGGAGACTGTCAGCCAGCCGATATCATGCAGAAACTGAGTGAAGAAACGGAAATACAGCAGATGGCCGGTGGCATGTTCGACACCGCCGATATACTGGTCTACCGGGAGCCATTTTTTGGCATTTTCGCGTGAAAACGGTTCAGAATCGTTTTTATTGTCGGTATAGCGCAGGTGATACCAGGATGAGCACACGAACGTATCCATCGTATCCGGATCGCGCCTTGCCTCGGAACCGCATTGCGGGCATTCAGCGCTCATAAATTCCGGCACATCGGCCAGAGGTGATCTCCCCTCCGGGATCCAGTTTTTGACATCGCGTGGAAGTTCGACCGGCAGGTCCTCTTCCGGGACAGGCACCGGACCGCATTTGGGACAATGAATTATCGGGATCGGCGCGCCCCAGAAACGCTGACGGGAGATCAGCCAGTCGTGCAACTTGTAGTTGATCTTTTTACGGCCAAAACCCTCAGTTTCAGCGAATTCGGTAACTTTGTCGATCGCCTCCATAGCGACCGCGCCGTCGAACTGCCCGGAGTTGACCATCACCCCTTTTTCGGTATATGCTTCGGTCATCCGGTCGACATCCAAACTGCCTTCCTGGGGATGAATCACAACCTTGATGGGGATATCGTATTTTTTGGCAAACTCAAAATCGCGCTGGTCATGAGCCGGAACCGCCATCACCACGCCGGTACCGTAGGATGCCAGCACGTAGTCGGCCACCCACAGCTGGACTTTTTCGCCGTTGTAGGGATTTATGGCGTAACAGCCGGTGAAAACGCCGTCTTTTGCGCCGATTTCGGAGGTCCGCTCGATATCGGTTTTAGCGGTCGCCTTCTTAATGTATGCCTCTACCTCAGGCTGTCTATCCTGGGGTATGTCAAGTTGTTCCAGGATCTCTGCCTCCGGCGCTATGGCCATGAAAGTGACCCCGAAGATGGTGTCCGGACGGGTTGTAAAAACCGGGATCTTCTCCCCTGTCTCCAGTTTAAAATCGATCTCGGTACCCCTGGATTTGCCGATCCAGTTGCGTTGCATGATGCGCACATTTTCCGGCCAGCCGTCGAGTTTGTCGATTCCCTGCAAAAGCTTTTCGGCGTACTCGGTAATTTTGAAGAACCACTGGGTCAGCTTGCGTTTGGTGACGACCTGGTGACAACGCCAGCATTGGCCCTCACTGTCGACCTGTTCGTTGGCCAGCACTGTATTGCAGGTTTCGCACCAGTTGACCGAGGCCTCTTTCTGGACCGCCAGGTTATGCTCAAAGAGCTTGAGAAACATCCACTGGGTCCACTTGTAATAATCCGGAAGACAGGTGGCTACTTCACGCTCCCAGTCAAAGGATATACCGACTTTTTTGAGGGTGTTGCGCGAGACCTTGATATTGTTCAAGGTCCAGTCCTCGGGATGAAGGTTGCGTTTGATCGCCGCCTGTTCGGCCGGAAGGCCGAAAGCGTCCCATCCGAAAGGATGCAGGACATCGTAGCCCTCCATCATCTTGCGCCTCGCGACAGCGTCGCCGACCGTGTAGTTGCGGAAATGACCCATATGAATATCGCCCGAAGGATAGGCGAACATCACCAGGTTATAGAACTTTTTGCGCGGATCAGGGTTGGTGCGATACAGTTTCTGATCTTCCCAGGTTTTCTGCCATTTGGCTTCTATTTCTGCGAAGGGATAATAGGCTTCGCCGGTTTTTCTGTGTGGTTTGGATTCGGTACTCATAAGCTATACCTGCCGTTTAATGTATGAGAACGCTTTTAAGTTACGGTTGATCGATTTTACGGGAAAGCTGTACCTCTCCCCCGGATACGGATCGAATTATTGATAATACAAACTGGATGGTTTTCAGGCAAGTTAAATTCTACGGCCAAGACGGTTCCGGCATGTCTGGAATTGGGAGTGAAGCGTGGCAATCTTTCCATTGGGAGGAATTGATCGTCACGTCGTCACGTTTAGGTGACTTCTCGCGATGACAATTAAGCCACCGCCCGTCATTGCGAGGAGCCCAGTGACGAAGCAATCTTCGTGTGCCGTCAGGTATCTTTCCTGACGGAAGAGACAGGTTTGAGATTTCTCCACTCGTCATTGCGCAAGCGTAATTCCTCGGCCGTAATGACGACTCATGTGTCCATATCATTACATAAAGCACAGCGATGAAGCACTTTTGCGTGCAGTGAGAGTTTTGTGTGCCGTAAGGTAGCTTTCCTGGCGGAAGCTCTTATGAGGTAACTTTTTCGAGGCTGGACTTCAGCTCGAGGCCGATCTTTTTGTCCTCTTTCTGGATATGATCGACCAGCCAGTCCTCCAGATAGGATATCAATCGGGTCGGATCGAGAGTTTCCCCTTTTTTCATGTCGATCAGGATTTGCCTGATCTGTGCGACCATGTCCTGATGCAGAGTGCGGTGATTGTCGATATTTTTATACCCGATCAATTCCATCAGCTTCTCTTCATCGGCGAAATGAGTATTAGTGTAATCGACCAGCTCCTTGATTGCGTTTCCCAGAACTGATTCCGGTTCGTCGGCCTCAACCGCATTCTGGAGAGTGCGCAGAAGCCGTACCAGTTTCTGGTGTTGCGAATCGATCCGTTCGATCCCGATTGCGTATTCCGGTTTCCACTCAGCTATGTTCATGTTTGTACCGCTTTTTTGTATCCTGTGTTGTAGTGCTTTACGATATATTATCGGTTAACATCGGAAGATGCTTGAAGATTGATTGAATTACCGTGGAAATAAGGCAGGTCGGTGATAGAAAAAATGGTCGGGGAGAGCAGATTTGAACTGCCGACCTCTTGCACCCCAAGCAAGCACGCTAACCAGGCTGCGCCACTCCCCGACGCAAGTCTATATTCTACCTAATTATAACTCAAAATCAAGTGAAAAGTTTTTCCAGGTCCTTGAGACCCTGCCGGATTTCGCGGATTTTCTGACGCAGAGAGCCATTGCCCGCTGAAATTTTGTGGTTTGACCTGTTCTTGTCCGTTTTCAGCTTCTGACGAGCGCCGTCGATCGTGTAGCCTTCCTCGTAAAGCAGGTCCTTGATGCGGTTGATCAGCTTGATTTCATGTTTCTGGTAGATACGGTTACCGCCCCTGTTTTTCTTGGGACGCAGACTTGGAAATTCCTTTTCCCAAAACCTGAGGACATACGGCTTGACCTCGGTCATCCGGGAAACTTCAGAAATAGAATAATATAGTTTGTCTTTGTGGTCCGGATTACGTTTCAAAGATGCTCCCCCACCTGATAGAGCGGTCTTCTCAATGCGTTGATGCATTTTTTGGCCGGAGAAAAAGATATTACACTTAAAGCAGAAAGTCAAGTGATTAGATTAAATTTCTGACTTCAAATCACGTGTCATCAAGTCAAAGAGTGCGTCACGAGGATTTTTATGATCGAACAAAATCTGGTAAACTTCTTCTGTGATCGGCATTTCCACCCCGAATCCTGATTTCAGACGGTAAGCCGCGCGGGTCGTTCTGACCCCCTCGACCACCATAGTCATCTCCCCCATCGCCTCCTCGAAATTCTTTCCAGCGCCGATTTTTTCACCGAAATTACGGTTGCGCGAATGACGCGAGATACAGGTCGTGATCAGATCACCGAACCCGGATAGCCCTGCAAATGTCAATGGATGCGCGCCCATGGCGATTCCCAGCCTCGAGATCTCGGCCATACCGCGCGCAAACAGCGCCCCGCGGGCGTTGTCACCACCGGCTAAGCCATCGACTATACCGGCCGCGATGGCGATGATATTCTTCAGTGCTCCGCCCAGTTCGACACCGACAATATCCGGCGAGCTGTAGGCCCGGAAATAAGCGTTGGAGAAGATATCACGCAGGTTCTCGGCTGTTTCGATACCGGTTGATCCGATTACGACCGAGGTCGGCATACGCTGACCGACTTCCTCGGCATGAGAAGGCCCCGACAAAGTCGCTACATTTGTTTCAGGTATGACCTCGATTTCCTCGAGAATCACTTCAGACATCCGCTTTAAGCTGTCGATTTCAATACCCTTAGCCAGATTGACTACTTTCGTGTCAGCCGGCAGGTCGAACCCGGCCAGAAAACGGCAGACCTCACGGACAGTGTGCGAGGGTACCGCCAGGCAGATTATGCGCGCGTCCTCGATCGCCTCGCCCAGCCTGTTTTCGATCTCTATATCGTCGGGAATCCTGACGCCGGGAAGTTTGATTTTGTGTTCACGTTCCTCGAGGAGCCTGCTGTAATCATTGCGGTTGAATTCCCAGATTGAAACTTTGTTGCCGTTGGTCCGAAGCAGTACAGCAATCGCGATCCCCCAGCTTCCACCCCCCAAAACAGCGATTTTATTGTCCATTTCTGCGACCCCCGATCTTGTTTTCAGTGCCTTTCAGGAGGCGTTCGATATTGGAGCGATGGGCATAGATGACCACGAGCGTGATTATGACAGATAGTACAATCATACGGTCAGGCGTTGGCTGTTTCAGGATAAAACGCTCGATCAAAACGATTGCGGTCAGTGTTATCGTAGCCAGGATCGAGCCGAGAGAGATATAACGGCTCACCAGGACGATTACAAGGAAAACCCCGAATGAGATGCCGACCTCGGCCGGAAGTAGCGCCAGGAGCGCTCCTGCGGCCGCCAGCACGCCCTTGCCACCTTTAAAGCCGGCAAAAACCGTCAGCATATGGCCGATTACCACAGATACCGCCCCGATTAACTGCAGGTACTCGACAGCCAGGCTGGAATAGTCCGCCATGAGCGGGGCAAGCCAGAAGACCGCGACAAAACCCTTGAAGAGATCGAGGATGCCGACCGCGAGCGCAGACTTCAGGCCGGCTACCCGGTAAACATTGGTAGCCCCGGCGTTTTTAGAGCCGTAATCGCGCACATCGACACCCCTCACGATACGGGTGATGATTATCGCGAATGGTATCGATCCCAGCAAATATGCTGTTACAGCTGTACCGATAATTCCGATCATCTCAATGTTTCCTGCATATAAAAGCCACCCGTTTTGTCATTCCAGTCGGCCGTTCAAAACTGAAACATTTAAAGCTGTCAATTTTTTTGAAACCGGTTTGTTTAAGAATTTTGCGCATCTCGCTGAGGGTGTATCCGCGCTCATGGACAATTGTCTCCCGGCGGTTGTACAGGTTCTTCTGTTTTTTAGTAAACAAGGTGATCTGCATCATTGCCCGCCGTCTTCTGGGATCGTAATCGGTCTCCCAGATTGAATAGTAGCCTTCGGATTGACGAATTATTGTCCTCTCCGTCCAGCGATGTTTGAAGCCGGCGCGGGTATTGATATCGAATATGAAAGCTCCGCCGTCTTCAGTCAGGCCGTATGCTTTTGTAAACAAGCTTCTCAATTGTTGTTTCTTCAATAGATGATTGACCGTATCATAGAGGCAGGTGACGAGGTCATATTTGCCGGGAATTTCGAGTGCGGTCAGTTCCTGCTGATATAACTCGATCGATTCTTTCGCTTTGAGATTTTGGCGGGCTTTTTTGAGCATCACCCGGTTGCCGTCGACACCGGCAACTTTCAAACCGAGCTGTGACCAGAGAGCGAGCGCCATGCCGTTACCGCAGGCCAGGTCGAGAACTGAATTGTAGCTGATATCGAGTTTACGGCAGAGATCTCGTATGTACGGGACCATCAGGCGACTGAACTGGTCCATCTCGAATTCTTCATAGATGTCAGCGATCAAATCGTAATCCTGCACGCTTTTCTCCGTATCACAGGCCGGGATTAACAGGTCAGGTATTATATAAGCAGTTGAAGGCCCTCAGGAAAGTCAAAAACAGGCTCAGTTCAGCTTTCTTTCGACAACCGAGCGCATAAACCTGACAAACTCATAAAGAGGCACGAGGTCGAA
Source organism: Candidatus Zixiibacteriota bacterium (assembly GCA_014728145.1). Classification (NCBI taxonomy): domain Bacteria; kingdom Pseudomonadati; phylum Candidatus Zixiibacteriota; species Candidatus Zixiibacteriota bacterium. Next base: position 11,096 of record WJMC01000248.1, read on the forward strand.
GCGTTCGAAGTCTTCGGCAGACTTCTGTTCATTCCAGAGCAGGATAAAACTGCGCAAAGTCGGTTTAATTCGATAAAAATCGAATTCGGGATTACGGAGCGCCCTGCGGACTATGGCGGCGCTCAGGGTGAATTCCTCTGCATCTTGAAATTCGTCATACTCCGGAAGCGAGCGAAGCATAGTCATAACCCCGGCGAACTCATCGCGCAACTGAAAGCGCTCCATCCGGCGGATGATAGACTTCAGTTCTTCCATCTCTTGACTGCTGATCTTGAGATCCTCGAATTTGTTATATGTCTCACAGACCAGTTCGAGTGAAAGCGGGGCAAACATGCCCGAGGCGGTATGTTCGCTGTAAAGGGCGAGAGAATCGAATGTCAGGACGGCGCGGTAGTTTTGCATGGCGGTATCCTCAAAAGCGATAAAATGCTTCAAAAGGATCGTGTGCACCCGCGGGAACCTGATCTTTGCGGTCGCCCTGACGATTGAATCCAACCGGTCGGCCAGGAGGATCTGTTCTCTGGGTACTATGGTCTGATCCAGGTAAGAGTTTTTAAAGGTAGTCATAAAACGGCTGAGAGCGCGCTTGAAGTCATCGTTGCGGACAGAATCGGTCACAAGCGCCATAGAGAGGGCATCAAAGGACGTTCTCACGATCAGTGGGTCGACCGGGTGGATGTCGGGATTGAAACCCTCGACAGAGGGCAGGCTGGCGTTGAGTTTCTCCGAGGCGTAGTTGATCCCGCGTTTCAAAAAAAACATTTCTGTTCGGGGCACCAGTATAAAAGAGGCCAAAATCGCTACAACTATTACCACGACAAGAATTATCAGTATCGTCCTGAATGCGCTTGTTTGGTTTAATAACATAACAAATTCTTCCGTTTGATTTAAACGGCAAGAAAAGGTCGATCGGCTTGTCAGGCAAGTAAATTTTTAGAATTCGCTCTCGTCGTAATCGGAGTGATATATCGGCGGTTCCTTGATCATTTCCGATTGTGAGAGGACGACGATATCCACCCTGCGGTTCTGCGCACGGCCTTCAGGGGTGTCGTTTCCTGCGATCGGGCGGTATTCCCCGTATCCCAGGGCTGAGAGTTTATCGGGTGGGAGGTTGTGCTTTTCGATGAAATAGCGGACGACATTGGTGGCTCGGGCCGCTGACAGTTCCCAGTTGGATGGAAAACGGGGTGTCTTGATCGGCCTGTCGTCGGTATGGCCTTCGACTCTGACCGGGTTGTCGACAGTGGCCAGTTGCTGAGCGATCAGTTTCAGGGGTTCGTACGCTTCCGGTTTGAGTTCGTCTTTGCCCGATTCGAACAGGGCCGACTCCTCGATATGGATCACCAGCCCGCGCTCATCGATTTGAGTGCTGATCGCGATCGGTTTGTTGCGGTTGAGATTTTCAACCTGCAGTTTTTCGTTTATCCGGCTGTTGAGCAGGCGCAGTTCGCGGATATTCAGGATCTTGGTTCCGACTATGCTGGATCCGAGAGATTTTTCGAAGATGGTCTCCCCGCCCTTGAGCTGTCCGGCCAGCGCGCTGGTCACGTTTTTAAATTTCTCGGCATCGATTTTCGACATGGAATACATGACGATAAACAACGCCAGAAGAAGCGTGATCATATCAGCGTATGTGAGAAGCCATCTTTCCTGACCTATCTTGTTCGAGCCTCGATCTTTGGTACGGCGGTTTATCATCGAATTTCCTCTTGCTCGGATTTATATATGAAGTCAGCCGGGTAGAAATCATGCGGGGGTTGTCACCGGACTGGATGGCGACCACACCCTCGGTTACAATCTCGAGGCTGACCTGCTCTTCATCGTGACGATAATTCAGTTTCTCGGCAATCGGTATCCAGACCAGGTTGGCCAGCGCAACGCCCCAGAGGGTGGCGATAAAGGCCGAGGCGATTGCCGAAGCCATACGGGCCGGATCATCGGTATTGGCAAGGGTATGGATAAGTCCCAGCACGGTTCCGATGATGCCCATCGTGGGTGAGAATCCGCCCATGGTGCGGAACAGTTTGATGCCATGCATATGGCGTTCTGAAATGTAGTTCATCTCGGCTTGTAGCGTATCCTTGAGGACGGTCGCCTCGGTGCCGTCGATCACCATCTGCAACGCCTGTTTGAAGAATGGATTCTTAACCGAGCTGAGTTCCTTTTCGAGTCCCAGGATGCCGTCACGGCGGGCACGTTCAGCCATAAATGAAATCTGGCTGATCAGTTTGGGATGATCCTGTGTTTCGCCGGTCAGGGCGATACGAATATACTGCGGGATACGCAACACGGTATCCATCGAAGTGGTTACCATGGTCGCTCCCAGTGTGCCCCCGATTACGATGAACATGGCCGGGCCGGCCAGGACCATCTCAAGGTGTCCACCTTCCCAGATAAATGAGATGACGATCGCGGAGAGTCCCAGAAGAAGCCCGACAATAGTAGAAATATCCACTTTTGTACCTGTTTTTTAGAGTTGCGACCTGTTATTTCCTTACGTTATTGGTATCGGCAATTAGTTTTAATTCTATACGCTTATGACGTTGTGCGGGTTAAAAATCAGGGCTTCCCGGGGCGGGATAAAATCTCGTTGACGAGCTATGTTTAATTTGATAAGTTTATAGAAACAAATACCAGGGAGGAACGCTTGGAAACTTATATAATCTCGAGATCAATTATCGAAAATGCGCTCGACATGGAATTATGTCTCGCCTCGGTGGAAAAAGCCTTTCGCCTCTATGGCCAGGATAAGATTCAGATGCCGGCCAAGACTTTTCTTGAGTTTCCCCAGTTCAATGGTGACCTGCGCAATCATTCCACCTATGTGCCGGATCTCGATATTGCCGGAATAAAGGCTTCCAGCGTGCACCTCGACAACAGCACGTTCAAACTCGAAACAGTTGTCGGCACTATCATCTTGATAGATCCCAAAAACGGTTTCCCGCTGGCGATTCTGGACGGCACGTATATCACCAGGATGCGTACCGGCGCGGCGGGTGGCCTGGCGGCCAAATATCTCGCCAATCCGGATATCGAGCAGGTCGGTTTTGTCGGAGCAGGAAACCAGGCCAGGTCACTGTTTGAAGCCCTGATAACCGTTCATCCTGAAATTAAAAAAGCAATCGTATATGACATAAAACCGGATAAGGCCGAAGCTTTCGCCAGGTTCTGCCGTGAGCATAAGAATCTCGAAGTCGAAGTTGTCGAGGAGATTGATAAGGCTGTTACGGGATGCGGGATCGTCAATACCTGCACCTCTTCCCGTCAACCGCTGTTCGATGATTCCGTGGTCTCCCCGGGAACCCATATCAACGCCATCGGGGCCGACGCCGAGGGGAAACAGGAAATGTCTTCCCAGGTTATCAAAAACGCCTACCTGGTGATCGACAGCTGGTTGGAGACCTCCCGCACAGGAGAGATAAACGTTCCTTTCCACATGGGAGAAATCAGCCAGTCGGATATCGATGCCACCCTGAGCGAAGTTATTCTCGGGATAAAGACAGGGCGCTCATCGGCAGACCAGGTGACAGTGTTCGACTCGGCCGGGATCGCGATTCAGGATATCGTTACAGCCTGGGATGTCTACCAGAGCCTGATGCAGGCCGGGTCCGACCGGGATGGATTACTCACTGTTGATTTACTTCGCTGACAGGATTATAATATTATTATGAGTAAAGCTTACGCCGGTATAGACCTGGGCGGAACCAATATCAAATTTGGTTTGGTCAGTACGGATGGCGAACCGATTATCGCCCGGACGGTTCCTTCCAATGCATCCGAAGGTGCGGAAAGCATCCTGGCCAGCCTGCTCGAATGCGGGCAGGAATTACTTCTTTTTGCTGATGAAAACGGTTTCGATATCGATTACCTCGGGATAGGTTCGCCGGGTACTGTCGATTCCGAACGGGGCCGGATTCTTGGCCATTCACCCAATATTCCCGGATGGCAGGACACCGAGGTCTCTGAAAAATTATCTGAGAAGCTGAATCTTCCTGTTCATGTCGATAACGATGCCAACGTGATGGCTGTGGCCGAGGTCAAATTCGGCGCGGCGCGCGGTTATGAAAACGTTATCTGCACCACTGTCGGTACAGGTATCGGCGGGGCCGTGATTATCGCTGGTCAGCTCGTTCGGGGAGCGTCGTATTCGGCCGGAGAACTGGGCCATGTGCCGGTGGTCAAGGACGGCAAAAAATGCAGTTGCGGTCTGTCGGGATGTGTAGAAGCGTATGCCGGCGCTTCCGGTCTGCTCGATATCCTGCGCGAGTCAGCATTGTTTTCAAGCTCCGCAAGCAAACTGGCGGAAGATCTCAAAAATGGTCGA
>WJMC01000249.1 GCA_014728145.1 Candidatus Zixiibacteriota bacterium
ATATGTCATACTCGAAGGGGGCGACGGAGCCAGTCCTGAAAGGGGAGATACTGTCCAGGTGCATTACACCGGTTGGCTTGAGGATGGAACCATGTTTGACAGTTCGCATGATCGCGGTGAACCGATAGAATTTCAGATCGGCGGTGGTCGCATTATCAGGGGCTGGGATGAAGGTGTCAAAATGATGAAAGTCGGCGGTCACCGGATGCTGATAATTCCGCCCAAGCTTGGATATGGTGCGCGCCAGGTGGGACCTATCCCGGCTAATTCGACACTCTTTTTCGAAGTTGAACTTGTAAATATTAAATAGATATCTGGTCAGATTGGACAGGCCGGCTGAAACACCAGTCGGCCTTTATTTTTTTTGACCGCAGATCAGGCAGATCGGCGGGAATTTAGAATGCATCAGAAGCTCGATTTTGAAAACCTCTCTCAAGATCTCGATATTGTACTTATCGAAAAAATGGGTTCTGCGGAAAAATGACAGGCTTCGCCTCTTAATAAAACGGAGTAGCTGAAAAATCAGGTTCCCTCTGACATTTTCAATAAAGACAAATCTGCCACCGGGCTTCAGATGATTATCCAGGTTTTCGAGGTAAGATTTGAAATCGTTGACATATATTAAAGCCGATTTCGAGAACAGCAGGTCGAATTGCCTGTCACCCAAAACATCAGGATTTCCATCATATAAAATCGGTTCAATTTTATCACTGAAACCAAACTTCTGTATATTTGTTTTGATGCTAAGAAGACGCTTCGGATCGATTTCAAGCGAGGTGACTTTTGCACCCAGAGAAGCCAATAGACAGCTCAATAAGCCATTGCCGGGGCCTATCTCCAAAACATCCATGTTTTCGAGATTTCCTCCCATATAATCTTTCAAACCTATTTCGACGAATCTCTGCCATGGCCGGCTTCCCCAGGGTACGAAATAGTCGATATTCGCAAAGGGGGCTTCTTTCAATGATTGGTAGTCGGTCACTTACAATCCAGATCAAAATTTGTAATTTAAGTCATTTATGAACCCAGCGATAATAACAAATATATTGCCCTGATCAAAATAATTTTTATAATAGCCCTGTTGAACAGTTTAACGAGGATGTTTGTATGCCGTTGCGATTTTATAATACCATGACCCGTAACAAGGAAGAGTTCCGGCCGATTGATGAGGGCAAAGTCCGGCTCTACACCTGCGGTCCGACTGTCTACGATTTCGCCCATATCGGTAATTTCCGCGCCTATGTGTTCGAAGATTTGCTCAAACGCTATTTGCTGTACAAGGGCTTCGACGTAACCCATGTCATGAATCTTACCGATGTCGACGACAAGACCATAAAGAATTCGATCAAGGAAGGTGTCGCTCTCGATAAATACACCGAGCGTTACAAAGAAGCCTTCTTTGAAGATATCGAGACACTTAAGCTGCACAAAGCCGACCATTACCCATCGGCCACAGAAACGATCGATGAGATGATCGCGATAATTAAAAAGCTTCTGGAAAAGGATATCGCTTACCGGGCGGACAACTCGATATATTTCCGGATCAGCAAATTCCCCGAGTACGGTCGCCTCTCTCATATGGATATGTCGCAGCTCAAGGCCGGCGCGAGGGTGACCTCCGACGAATACGAGAAAGAAACCGTCTCCGACTTCGCCCTCTGGAAGGGATGGGATGAAGATGACGGTGATGTCTACTGGGAAACTGAACTCGGTAAGGGACGCCCGGGATGGCATATCGAGTGCTCGGCCATGTCATCGAAATATCTCGGCAATCATTTCGATATCCACTGCGGTGGAGTTGACAATATCTTTCCGCACCATGAAAACGAGATCGCCCAGAGCGAAGCCGCCAACGACCAAAAGTTCGTCAATTACTGGATGCATAACGAACACCTGATTGTCGAGGGGCGCAAGATGTCCAAATCACTGGGCAACTTCTTTACCCTGCGTGATCTTCTGGAAAAAGGTTATCCCGGTGTGGTGGTGCGTTACCTGTTGATTTCAACACATTATCGTCAGCAACTCAACTTTACCTTCGATGGTCTCGAGGCCGCCAAAAAATCCCTGGAACGGCTGTGGGATTTTCATGACAGCGTGGAAGCTGTAAAGGGCGGTACGGACAATCCACAGGTTGAAGAGCTGGTTTCGCAAGTCAAAAGAAAATTTGAGGAAGCGCTCGACGACGATTTGAATGTTTCACCCGCTCTGGCCGCGATTTTTGATTTCGTGCGGGATGTCAACCGTCTCATCTCAGAAGGCAATCTGTCTGAAAATGATGCCGGTAAAGTTCTTGATGCTGTCAATGGTTTCGATAATGTGCTGGCATTTTTGAAACGGGAAAAATCCGATGCCAGCCTGGAGGATGAAGTCGAGCAACTGATCCAACAGCGAATCGATGCCCGTAAGAATAAGGACTTTGCCACCGCCGACAAGATCCGTGACGATCTTCTGGAGCGCGGGATAATCCTCGAGGATACCCCTCAGGGCACCAAGTGGAAACGCAAACTCTGATAATATGGAATCACTTCCGATGCCTTCCGAATGTAACGGGGGGCATTTTTTTGTCTGCCGGATAGATTTAAATCGCTGGTTGCTAAGCGAATTGAAAACAACAAAAAATCAGGCCGTAGCCTGATGCTCTAAATGGAGGGGGAAGGATTCGAACCTTCGAAGGCTTCGCCGACAGATTTACAGTCTGTTCCCTTTGACCACTCGGGAACCCCTCCATCTATCAATCTTCCCGGGTAAGCCGGGAATTCAATTGCGCCAATATATATAATATATCGGCCGACGCAAGTGGAATTTCTCCCAAACATTTCAAATTTAAGCCGGCGAAGGGACTCGAACCCCCGACTGGCTGATTACAAATCAGCTACTCTACCAACTGAGTTACGCCGGCGTAATCGTCTAATTAAATGGACGTCGTCCGCTTGTCAAGAGCTTTCATTAATATATTATCTGCAAATTACTTACACAGTTTAGCCCATAGAGTTTCAGGCTGAAAAAATCTGGAACCCGGGAAAAAACACATGTGTATAAGCTAACTGAATTTTCACTTGATTTTTTGCTTGGTTTTTGTATCTATGAATCCTCGTTATGATAGATGTTAAGAACCTGACAAAATACTACGGTCCTGAACTGGCCGTTAACGATGTCTCCTTTTCGGTTGAAAAAGGCCAGGTGGTAGGTTTTTTGGGGCCCAATGGCGCTGGAAAGTCGACCACCGTCAGGATTATCTGCTGTTACCTTTCACCAACTTACGGTAATGTAAGCGTGGGTGGTGAGGATATCTATAACAATCCCATGAAGGTCAGGCGGATGATCGGTTACCTGCCGGAGAACACTCCCCTTTATACCGACATGAACGTCTTCGATTTTCTGAAGTTCTGTGTCGATATTCGCAACTCCGGCCGCGTCCGCGCCAACCGTGTGGGCGAGGTGGTCGAAATCTGTGGTCTGAAAGATGTGCTTTACAAAGATATCGGCGAACTATCCAAGGGTTACCGCCAGAGGGTGGGATTAGCCCAGGCGATGATTCATGATCCCCAGATCCTCATCCTGGACGAACCCACGGTCGGGCTCGATCCCAACCAGATCGTGGAAATCCGCAACCTGATCAAAACTCTCGGGCAAGAAAAGACTGTGGTACTCTGTTCGCATATACTGCCCGAGGTGGAGGCCACCTGCAACCGTGTACTGATTATAAATCGCGGGCAGATTGCCGCCGACGGCACTCCCGACGAGCTCCGGGGATCGTTCGAGGGTAAAGGCAAGCTGACGCTCCAGATCAAGGACCTGCCCTCCGAAAAACTGGAATATCTCGAAAACATCGAAGGTATCGGTGGTGTGGTCGATATGGATCGCACCAATCCAAGGGCCACCCGGATTGTCCTCGAACTTGTGGGAGAAACTGATCCTCGTGAACAGATCTTCCATTTTTGTGTAGAAAACAACCTGGTGCTTCTCGAGATGAATCGGGAGAGGGCGACGCTCGAACATGTCTTCCGCGAGCTGACCCGCAAGGAGGAGGTGCATTAAATGTCGGCTGTCTGGGTCATGACAAAAAAGGAACTGCGTTCATATTTCAGCTCTCCTGTTGCCTATGTGGTCATTATCCTGTTTCTCCTGATTTCCGGATGGCAGTTCTCGAATTCGCTCTTTCTGGCCAATACCGCCGACATGCGGGGCTTGTTTCAGATCATTAGATTTATCTTCCTGTTTTTTATACCGGCGCTTTCGATGAGGCTGTTATCCGAGGAGAAGCGTTCCGGAACGATAGAACTGCTGGGGACTATGCCGGTTTCGGAATGGCAGTTGGTGCTGGGCAAATTCTTTCCCTCGCTGATACTGATCATAATCACCCTGGTACTGACCCTGGTAAACTACATAACCATCAGCTATCTCGGCGATCCAGATACGGGCGCAACCTTTGGTGGATATTTGGGGCTTGTGCTTATGGCATCGACTTATCTCGCGATCGGGCTGTTTACCTCCAGCCTGACTAAAAATCAAATCATCGCATTCATCCTCTCATTCGCGATAATTTTCACTTTTATTATATTCAATTATTTCAAGGGTTTTGTGGGCGGTTTTATGGCCAGCGTGGTGGAGTTTTTATCGACAGACTATCACTTTGAGTCGATCCAGAGAGGCGTGATCGACAGCCGTAACATAATATTCTATCTCAGCCTGACATTTATATTTCTGTTTCTGACCGTCCAGGTTCTGAACAGCAGGAGGTGGAGATAAGCTTATGGCGTCTAACATTAAAAGCAAATCCACTGCCTTTGTGACAATTCTCGTCACGATTCTGATAGTGATTGTTTTGAATTTAATTTCTCTAAATGTTTTTGCTCGCTGGGATGTGACCGAGAAGGGTAAGTATTCCATTTCGGAGACTTCGCGGGAAATCATCGCTTCGCTCGATGACCGCCTGACAATCAAGGTCTTTTTTACCGAGGACCTGCCGGCACCCCATAACTCCGATCGTCGTTACCTGCTCGATCTGCTGGACGATTTCAAGGCGTATTCGAACGGTATGATGAACTATGAGGTGCTGGATCCGGAGAAGCGCGAAGTAGCCCGTCAGGCCGCCAGCTATCAGATCCAGCCGGTCCGGTTTGATATTCGCGGAACTACCAAAGCCGAAACCATACTGGGTTACAAAGCCCTGGTTCTGCTCTATGCCGGTCGGCAGGAAGTGATGCCGTTTATCATGAATATGGATAACTTCGAGTATGAATTCATCAAGCTGGTAAAAAGGCTTCAGAATCCGGCCAAGCCCAAAATCGGTTTTACCGTCGGACACGGCGAACCCAGGATCGACAGCGGTCTGACCGTAGCGGCCTCGTTTATATCCGAGAATTTCGAACCTGTTCCATTGGCAACTTCAGAACTTGCCCGGATCCCCGACGATATCGAAGCTCTCATGGTTGTCGCGCCAACCAGGGAATTCAGTGAATATGAAGTCTATCTTCTCGATCAGTACCTGATGAGAGGGGGCAAGATCGGATTTTTTATGAACGGTATCAAGATAGACCGCCAGACCAATACATTGAGTGAGATCACCACCGGCCTGGAGAGCCTGATGAATCATCTCGGGGTTCAGATAAACCGCGATTTCGTGATCGACAAAAGCTGTTACAGATACACCAATATGCGCAGGGTCGAGGGCGGAGTAGTGCCAGAGACGATCGAGGTGCCGTTCTTTATCAATATCATCCGCTTCAACAAGGATCATATCCTGACCGAGTTTCAGAAAAGCCTGACCATGATCGGAGCAAGTTCTCTGGATACGACTATGGCTGTTCAGGACGGTGTCAAGCGCGAGGTGCTGTTTACCACAACCGAGAAATCCGGTTCGATTTCCGGCAATGTCGCCGCGCGCCTGTCGATGATTTCCGAGAGCGATTACGACAAATCCAAACTGCCGTTGAGTGTTGTGCTGTCCGGACATTTCGAGTCTTACTTCGCCAACCGCGTGATACCAGATTTCAACCCGGTTGATACCAATGTGCGCGTGGATATCCCTGAAAAGCAGGACAAGAGCATCGATACCCGTGTGCTGGTGGTAGGTAATGGCAACTTTTTCGATGATGACGCCGCCAACGATCGCCAGGGACGCTTCAACCAGAATTTTGTATTTCTCAATAACGCTGTCGACTGGATGGCCCAGGATGAAGATATGATTTCGATACGCTCCAAGGGCAATCTGTACAACCCGTTCGAAAAGCTCGTTTCAGAAAAAGGCCAGACCACTATCAAACTTATTAATATCGTCGCTATGCCGTTTCTTGTGATTGTCGCCGGCCTGATTCGCTGGCGGGTGAAAAGAGCCGCGAAAAGGAGAGCTGCAGCATGAAACGAGTAATTATCGCCGTTTTAGTGTTAATTCTTCTGCTGGGTGTGTATTACGTTATTAAGAATCAGAAAGAAAGCTCGCGCGCGGAAGTCAGACAGGAAGATTTCCTCGGAATAGGTGAAGATCAGATAACCGATTTCCGTCTGATTCGCCTTAAAGATACTATCAATTTCACTCTCGAGGACGGTCTCTGGAAGGTAATATACGGTGGTAAAACCCGACTGAGCGACACCAACGTGGTCAACCAGATCGTCGGAAAGGTAGCCGAGCTCAATGCCGGCGCGGTAATATCCTCCAATCCTGCTAATCGCGAGTCCTACGGTGTCGATAGCGCCAGCGCCACCCGTTTGACTTTTTATCAAGATGAAAAAGAACTGGCTGACCTTTTTATTGGCGAGGATTCGCCCAACTACGGATCGGTCTATTTCCGACAGGCCGGCCATGATGAGGTCCGGATAGGCGAAGGTCTGGCGGCTTATTTGTTCAATAAACCGATCATTGGATGGCTGAATAAAGCTATAATCAAGGCCGATACTTCACTTCTGACGGCGATGGAATTTGAATATCCGCAGGAGCAGTTCACCCTGGTTAGAATCGACACGACCTGGTTCGCGAGGGGGGACAGCATCAACGGCCAGGTAATCGCCCAGTCCGATTCTGTCAGGCTGTACCTCCGTTACCTTTCAAATTTCCTGACCGATGATTATCTGCTTCCTGAGGATTCTGCCTACTACGATCCGGAAAATATCGACTTCAGGTTGATTTTGAGATATGAAAACGGAGAGCTGGATTCAATTCGTGTGCACGGAAAAGCAGAAAACAGGGCTCGCCATTACGTCACAACCGATAATTCAGACGATGTCTATGTTCTTTACAAAGCGCGCTATGACCGCCTGGCAAAGCGAGGAAAGAATTTTGTGGGAATGTAAAAAAAGTGTTGACAAATTAAAACTGATATGATATAAATTAATTGCCCTTCATACACAGCCCTCTTATCAGGCGGTCGGCTAGCATCTTGGCTGGTGCTTTATACCCGACCGCTATTTTATTGTCCACGAAAACTCTCTTTACAGCTTTCAGCGTATAACTGCTTGACTTGAAGCCAGAATCGCTTATAATCTTAAAACCTGTGCGCTAACAACTTAACAGGCGAGGTCAGTTATGTCATTAGCAAGAAAACTCAATATCATGATACTACTCCCCGTTTTTGTGGGATTTGTGTTTTTGGTTATGTGGGGCTGTTCATCCTCGGAAGAGGAAGTAAATATCCCTGCGGATTCCAGACGTCTGGGTGGCGGTGATAAATCTGAAAATATCGTCAATCCGGACCTGGAGGAGATGCTGGCCGGAGAAATTACCCCGGCCCATCTGAATATCCCCGGCTACGAGGACTGGAAGCGCTATTTCGATGAGTTCGTGGTGGTGTATTTTCCGGATGATTCCAGCCTGCAGGCCCGGGTGCCCGCCATAACCAAGTCGATCAAGCGTGTTTACCTTGAAAATGCCACCCGTTTGAGCGTGCAGGTCCCCGCACCTGTATATTTTTTCCTGTATTTTAACTCCGAACAGATAAAACAGAGGACTGACTGCGAATATACCTGTGTACGCGGTGATACCCATCATTACATGATCCTGACACCATTGGGAGAGACAATCATGGTGCGCCTCCTGCAGGAATTCGATCCGGACGGCACACCTTATTTCTTCTGCTACGAGGGGCTGGTGACTTACCTGAATTATTCCGGTGAAAATTATGTCCAACTGGCTTATATCGATTATTACAACGGCGACAGCATACCCTTGATAGATATGATCGATAACGATAAATATCTCAGTTACGATTCAACCCTGCGGACCGTCGCGGCGGCATCGCTCACTGAGTATCTGCTGGCGTCCCCAAATACGCCTGCAATGCTCTTGGATTTCTATAAACGTGAGGATCCTCCCGCCGAGGCACTCAAGGATATCTTTGGCAAATCGATAGCCGAGCTCCACAGGGGCTGGATAGAATATATCAGAGAAAAAAGTGGAATTAACATGGAGCGCTGATATGGCTGATGAAAGCTGGAAGACAGGTATTACCGAAATTGGCCCGGGCAGGATCCGCGTTAGAGGTTACGATATCACTAACCTGATGGAAAAGTGTTCGTTCGCCGAGACCGTGTTTTTAGCTCTCAAAGGAGAACTGCCCTCGGAGGCTGAAGCCCGTATGATGGAAGCGATTCTGGTCTCGTCGATCGACCACGGTGCTTCACCGCCCTCGGTTTTGGCGGCGCGGACTGTCATGTCGGCCGGCAATTCGCTCAACACAGCGGTGGCGGGGGGAGTGATGTCGATCGGTGATGTCCACGGTGGTGCTATTGAACAGGCCGCCCGGATATTTCAACAATGGTCTCAAAAAGAGGGCGATCTCGATGAGCTGGCCGGGGAGCTGGTCGACGACATGAAAGCCCGTAAAAAAAGACTGCCCGGCTTCGGCCACCGTCTGCACAAGACCGATCCGCGCACACTCAAGCTGTTTGAAATTGCATCAGAACTGGACTTCTCCGGTCGCAATATCGAATTTTGTAAAGCAGTCGAAAAAGTACTCGAAGCAAAAAGTGGTCGCAGGTTGCCGATCAATGTCGACGGCGCGATCGCCGCGGTTATCTCGGACATGGGTTTCGACTGGCGACTTGGCAAAGGTTTTTTCATTATCTCGCGCGTACCCGGATTGATTGCCCATGTGTTCGAGGAAAAAACCACCCAGCGCCCGATGCGTAAGCTCGGTAACACAAACTATGAATACGACGGGCCGGGTGAAAGAGAAAAAAAGTAGATGATCTGCCTTTTCGTGGCTGATTGAGGAGAGACGGTATGGATGCTATCCTGGCCGCCAAGTCGGATCAGGCTGTAGAACTTCTCAGGGAACTCGATATCGATGTCTGGATGATTGTGGTACGTGAATCCGGCGCCTGCAACGATCCTTCCATGCCGATGGTGGTCGGTGCGGACGTGGTCTGGACATCATTTTTTATCTTCACCAAAACAGGGCGCAAAATCGCTCTGGTTGGGAATTTCGATGCCCCGATATTCGAAAGGCTGGGCCACTTCGACGAGGTTAAGAGCTATACCAAAGGAGTGCGCGAGGATCTTTTGGCCACCCTCAGCAGTCTTCATCCCAAAAAGATAGCAGTCAACTATTCGCTTGATTATCACATGGCCGACGGTATCAGCCACGGCCTGTATATGCAACTCCAAAAGTATCTTAAGGGATCGCTGTTCGAGGGGATGCTGGTCAGCTCCGAGAAGCTTCTGGCTGAACTGCGGGCTGTCAAGCTCGATGAGGAAATCGAGCGGATTGCCACTGCATGTGATCTCACGGAAAGGCTTTTTGGGTCGCTAAAGCGAAAGATCAAAGCCGGCATGACCGGTGTCGAAATCTACGAATTCTTAAAAAAGAAAGTAATCTCAAAAGGTGTCGAGTTCTCATTTCCCCCGGCGATCAATATCGGCACCAAGTCACCTCTGGGGCATGCCATGTACTCTGACGACCGGCTCGAACCGGGGGAGATCTTTCATATCGATTTCGGTGTCATCTACAAGGGTTTCTGCTCCGACCTGCAGAGATTGATATACGTCCTCAAAGAAGGCGAAACGGAGCCTCCCGAGGAAGTCCGTAAGGCATTCGAGACGGTGTTCGGAATCATCCGCGAAACCTCCCGGCTGGCCAAACCGGGAACGCCCGGCTATCGTCTTGACCAGACCGCCCGCCGGATGCTCAAGGAGGCCGGCTACCCCGAGTACCAGCACGCGCTCGGACACCAGGTGGGACGTTTCGTGCATGACGGCGGAACTATCCTGGGACCGCGCTGGGAACGTTACGGCAAGAGCCCCTACGGCAAGCTGAGCGAGGGCAATGTCTTCACGCTCGAACTGGAGATAGTCCTGGATGGTGTCGGTGTGATCGGGCTCGAGGAGGATGTAGTCGTGACTGCTAAACGATGCAAGTTCCTGTCCAAACCGCAAAGGAGACTGATTTGTGTTTAAATACGTGAAATACATAGTGTTATTTTCTGCCTGCGTCCTGCTACTGTCATGTGCCGGTGCAAAAAAGGAAGTCGATAAGTATCCGCCCGAATCGAAAGTCGGTCCCTCAGAACTCAAAGTACGCTCCGACAACCGCACCCTGTTTTTGAGCTGGCGCACTAACCGCACGGAAGACATGTTGATATCCGGTTATAATATTTATATTTCCACTCAACCGCTTCTGAGCCCGGGCGATCCCGAACGGATCAAACCCGGCATCGAACCGGTCAACGATATACCGTATCCGGGCGACGAGGACCCGCAGATCAGCTATGAAACCTATGAGGCCAGAGACCTTCAAAACTGGCAGACCTATCATGTCGCTGTCACCACTGTTTTTCCGGATATGACCGAATCTTCTCCATCCAATGTGGTCGAGGCTTCCTGCTATCCACGCGGGACGGTTACCCTCAAGGACCGCATGATGGAGGATATGGATGGTTACTCGTTTGAGCTTGGTGAGCATGTGGCCTACAATGCCCTGGAAAACGACCTCTATTTCGTGGCGCGCGATGTCGGCAACATCCTGGGAAGCCCTGACCGCAATGACGGTGTTCTCAAGCATACCCGGTTCGCGCATATCCCGGCCGAAAACGAACTGAACACCAGTCGTGATTACAGCAATCTCTCCTATGACAACAAGACTTTCGTGGCCGAGGGGCAGGTCTATATGCTCAGGCTGAGCGACGGCACCTATGTCAAACTGCGTGTGCGCAACCTGGTCTCGACCGATTTCATCAAGCAGGTCACGTTTGATTATATTTACCTGGGGCCATAAAGGGCGGTGATATGCCCGCTTTTCTGGAAAAGCATTACACTCTCGACCTCGCTAAAAGTGCCGAGTTCGGACCCGAACGCAGGGTTTACACCCTGACCTGCCGGGAGATCTCCTATGGCAGGCAGAAATCATCGAAAAAACTGATCCTCACACCCCGTGCCGGCAATGAGGATAAAAACTATACCCAGTGGAATTCTCTGCGCGAACTTACTGAACAGGAAAACCTGCTGCTGTTCTCATTTGCTCAACTGCGATATTATTTTCCACTCGAGGAGTACCGGGAGTATGCCCGTGCTAAAATGAAATCAACCATTCAGATCGAGCGTCTGTGTGATCTGTTTTTACCCGGGGCGGAGCTGGATTCTCCCGCAGGCACCACTGACTTTCTGCAAACGATTTTAGCACTTGAACCCGATGATCAAAAAATCGAGAGCGAATGTGAGCACTTTCTGGCTCTGCTTAAAAGACTCGCCGGGCGTTTTGACCGCTCTCTTTTGTCGAAAGTGAGCCGTATAATCGCGGTCAGTCAGCCCGCTGTCGCTGAATGGCTGGATTCTATCAAGAAGGCAACAGCCGACCCGCCCCGTAAACTGCTCGCAAGCTACCCCGGGCATTTTATCAAATTCAAAGCGAATGATCATCAGGCTGATGAAGATGCTGATGGTGACCCTTTGCGGACGGTGTTTTCCGGCGAGAACGGCTTAGCTGATGTGATCCCCGATTATGAACATCGGCCTGAACAGCAGAGTTTCGCTTCCTTGTTTTCACGAGCGATCAGAAACAGCGAAATTTTTTTAGCGGAGGCCGGTACCGGTACCGGTAAATCACTGGCCTACCTGGTGCCGCTTCTGATGAACATCTCCGATGAACGCCGGGCGGTGGTCGCGACATACACCCGCACCCTGCAGTCACAGCTTTTTTTCAAGGACCTGAAAATTGCCGCCCGTGCGATCAAGACTGGTTTTCGGGCCGCGATGCTGAAAGGCCGTTCAAATTACCTTTGCCTTCTGAAAAAAGCTATGCTTTCGACCCGGGTCGCGCGCTCTTTGCCATCGGCTGAACTCGATGAGCTTGCAAAAGTTGAAATCTGGGAGAATTTGACAACCAGCGGTGACCTGTCCGAGATCAAGCTTTCATCCAATCGCTTGCGGGCTGAGGTTTGCGCCGATGCCGGTTTCTGCCTGCGCCAGAATTGCCAGTATTACAGCCGTTGCTATTTCTATAAGGCTCGCAAGCAGGCACACCGGGCCGAGCTGGTGGTCGCCAACCAGGCACTTTTCTTCACCGACCTGCTGGCTTCCGGCAATATCCTGGGTACTCTTAAAAATGTTGTTTTCGATGAGGCCCATCGGATTGAAAAGACCGCCACCTCGCATTTAAGCGCGGAGCTCGGCAGGCTTCATCTGCTCTCACTGGTTTCCCGACTTTTGCCCGGGCGCAGGCAGGAGAGAAGCCTGCTGGCCGAATTTCTTGCACGTCTGTTTAAAGAAACTTCTGAGCATGTACA
This sequence comes from Candidatus Zixiibacteriota bacterium, assembly GCA_014728145.1. Lineage (NCBI taxonomy): Bacteria > Pseudomonadati > Candidatus Zixiibacteriota > Candidatus Zixiibacteriota bacterium. The sequence continues at coordinate 12,715 of WJMC01000249.1, forward strand.
ATCAGAAATCAATCAACTCCGGGATGATATTCAGCAGAATGCTGAAGATTTCCGTCGCGCCCTGATAAAGCTGTTCGAGGAACTTGCAGAGTTTATCAGGTCCCACGGTTACCAGGCTGATACTTTTACGCTCAAGCTCCGCTATGATCGTGATAAACCGCTCTATTCTCGTATTGCCGGTGATCTCGGCCAGCTTTGCGATTTTCTCGAAATCGTCCTGGAGAGGCTTGGCAAACTGCTCAGGATGGTAACTGATGATGACCTCGAACAGCCGGATCGGGTTCTGTTCGAAGAGATGAACCAGCTTTTTCTGGAATTGCGGGAAGTCGAGCGTGTCGGTCATGCTCTTATGGTCGCGGATTCTGAACGCCATGTCTTCTGGCTCGAAATCCCAGTCAGATCAGAACCGTTTTTATGCTATGCTCCCCTGCATGTAGGCCCGTTGTTGAAAGATTTAATCTACGACCGATATGACTGCCTGCTTTTGACTTCGGCCAGTCTTTCCGTCGAGGGGTATTTTGATTTCTATGAAAAAAGTATGGGACTGGATTTGATCGAGCCGGAACGGATTATCCGCAAATCTTTTGGATCTTCTTTCGATTTTTACCGTCAGGTGCGGTTTTTCTGCACGGCATTCCTGGCATCCCCCAAAAGCGAGTATTACTCGACTTCACTTGGCCGTCTGCTGAACAGTCTGCTTCCGGCTCTGCGGAAGAAAACACTTGTTTTGTTCACCTCCTACCAGTTGCTTTACGATATTCACAACCAGATTTCGCAGGGACTTAGACGCCATGGCTTCGAGGTCTTTGCGCAGGGAATTTCCGGCAGTCCCGACCGTATCCTCAAGCTCTATCGCGAGTCACCTCTGGCGGTGATCCTGGGTACGGATTCCTTCTGGGAGGGAGTCGACCTGCCCGGTACACAGCTCGAAGTGCTGATCATTACCCGTCTTCCGTTCTCCTCGCCCTCTGAGCCGGTCGATTCCGCCCGCATGGAGACAATCGAGAAAGCGGGTGAGAGCTCGTTTTTTACATATTCTCTGCCGAACGCGGTCCTGAAGTTCAAGCAGGGCTTCGGTCGCCTGATCAGGCAGAAATCGGATACCGGCATGGTCTTTGTAACCGACAACCGCCTGATCAAATCGAATTTCGGACAGATCTTTCTAAACTCGGTCCCGGCCGAACTGGATATTATTTTTTCTCCCGAGGAACTTAGCGGGAAACTGGATATTTTATAGATTGTATAACATGTTGCTAACAGAAATCTGCGCATATTCGCAAATTTTGCGTCTGGTTTTCAGCAATTTCTGCAGTTTGTTCTTGATCACATCCCCAAATTGCTGTAAATAATGGGATTATAAAACCAGAGCCAAAGCTCGTTTTTGGCATGGTTTTAGTTTGTATTGTATTTGAGAGCAGGGGAAAGATTCGCATTTCAATAACTTAAGCACTGCCGGTGAAACTCCGGTTCTGACTTGCAAAGTGCGCAAGTTCTGCGTAATCATTATTGCCCCCGCGGGAATATTCAGGATTGCCATGTGTATAGGTGGCAGGAGATGATATGATAGATGTTAATAGATGGGTCGGGTATATCTCGATTTCGATCGTTATGGTCTTCGGCATACTGTTTGTCTCCGGCATGGTCGGGGAATTCGAATTGTCGCTACGGATTACGGTGGCGCTGATCGTTTTAGTCTATGTGCTGGTGCGTATCGGGATGCTCTACCTTTCGCGTAAAAAGCAGGAGAAAAGACGGTCTCACCTGCGCTCCTCGATGAGCATTATAGAGCGTGAAAACGGGGGTGAGAGCAACTCAAATAATGCTTGACAATTGATCACTTGAACATATTTTAAAGGATTACTTTATGAATTCTAAACGATTTAATTACAAAGGACTTAGAATGAAAAAGACTGTTTTGCTGAGTTTTTTGGCTGTAGTTCTTTTAGTTACATCAGTTTCCGCTTACGATATTCCATCTGATATCCAGACGGCTTTTGATGAGCGTCGTTTTGATGAAGCGATCAGCAAAATTGAAGAGATACTCAAGCGCGACAAGCGCAACTATAAACTTCTGTATATACTGGGGCAGATTTACCTCAAGCAAAACAAACTCGAAAAGGCACAGGATGCCCTCGAGCGAGCTGTCGATGCCAAGGGCAGTTTCCATGACGCTCGCTATGAACTCGGCAAGCTCTACCTTAAAACCGGTCAGCTCGAGGAAGCCAAAGAAACGTTCGAGAAAGGACTCGACAAGTCTAAAAAAGATCATGAGAAAGCGATGTTCGAGGATGGTCTCGGCCTTTATTATATCAAAACCGGTGATTTCACTAAAGCTGATCTGAATATCCGCAAAGCGATTATCCACGATCCCGACAAGCTTCTGTACAATCTGCATCAGGGCGACTTCAATTACGAGCAGGGCGCTTATGCGGTTGCCATCATTGCCTACAAAAAGGTGCTTGCCAAGGATTCAACCAATCCGGAAATTCATTACCGCCTGGCGCGCTCTTATTTGATGCAGAAGCAGTTTGTAGAAGCGCTGGAATCTATTGACAGAACACTGGAACTTGATTCAAGCTATTCCGAAGCCTATCTGATGGCAGGCAATATCTGGACGCTTTATGCCGCCTCGCAGAGAGAGGATCCCGAAAAGCAGGCCGGTATGTTCTCGACCTCGATCAATTACTATAACAGGTATCTCGAGATCAGCGGTGACTCGGGTATAACCAACTATTACCGGGGCAAGGCATATTTTGCCCTGAACGATTTTGAAAAAGCGATTCACGATTTCGAAGCCGCACTGGAAGTCGGTATCGACAAAGATGACCTTATGTCGCTGATCGGCCGCTCCTATTCCAAACTCAAGGAGTACAACAAGGCGATCGAGGCTCTTAATGACTACGAGAAGTCGATTCTTTCCAACAACCCGGATTACGAGTGGACCGAAGAAGACGCGCAGTTGTTCTATGAGCGCGCCAATGCTTACGCCGGTATCGGCGACAGCGCTTCCCGTCTGCTGGCGTCGGAAGACTACGAACGCGCCCTCGAGCTGGATTCCAGCGATGCCATGATGTTTTACCGGGCCGGGTTGAATGAGTACTTTTTGAAAAATTTCGAACAGGCGTTGACCTACTACCAAAAGAGTGTCGAACTGTATCCCGATAATCCCAGTACTTATCTGAATATAGCCTATAGCTACCTGGGGATGAAAGAATGGGACAGCACGATCGTCTATATCAACCAGGCTCTCGAGATGAACCCGGATTACACCAGCGCGTTCGAGCTTCTGGCCAAGGTGTATTTTAACAAAAACGATTACGACAGCGCGATTATTTACTATCAGAAAGCCAAGCAGATCAATCCCAAGGATTGTGAGGCTGATCGCTGGATCGGCCTGATCTACCTGGTGCGCGATAATCCCCAGCCCGGGAACTGTATCAAGCATCTCAGGCAGTACCTTAAATGCCGCCGGGCTAAGGGGGAAAATGTCTGTGATGATATAGAAGTCTTCGTCTGGATTTCAAAGGCTTACCAGATGAAAAACGATCCCAACGGCGCGTTTGAAACTGCCAAGGAAGGGCTCAAGTGCGATCCCAACAATGAGGAATTGCAGAAGATCAAGGATGAGATGGAATTCGAAATCGACTTATAACCTGAAATAAATTCAATCAAAGGTGTATTAATGGCAGAGGATAAGACCAAAAACAAGCCGGAGCCGAAGGAGCCCGAACAGAGTACTCTGGACGAAAACGAGCGTTTTCGCTATATCGGCTTCGATGTCTTCTCCAAACCTAAAGGGGACTTCTTCAAAA
>WJMC01000250.1 GCA_014728145.1 Candidatus Zixiibacteriota bacterium
CATCCTCAGGCCGGTATTCAAAAACGTATAGAAGATCGATCGCAGCTCCTGGTTACAGGCTTTTAATAATCGAATGCATTCATCCCTATTCAGGAAACGGGGAGATTTCGAGTCAGTCACTTTGATCGATTTCACCCCGGTGCAGGGATTCAAAGTACAGAGTCCTCGATCGATACCAAATTTAAAGATCGAACGAAGCGTTTTAATCTCGTAGTTGATCGTTCGGGTTTTAGCCTTTACACAATTCGGTTTCACCAAATGTGCCAAGTGCTCCGGGATTTCTGCCCTTCCCAAGTCCGTGTTCTTTCGGAATTTCTTGTACTTCTCGAAGATCATCGGATCCAGTTGAGAGACCTTTTTCAGCTGGGGATGCTTCAGCCCCATGAACACCTTGAAATTCCTGATCACGTTCCAGTACCTGCGGTGTGTAGCTTCAGAGTGATTGGTATTCGAATAATCCAGGTATATTTCCAGGAGCTCCTCGAATTCAATATCCTTCGGATTCAGCTTATATTCATCCCTGGCCAGCTTGGATTCGATATCCGCCAAAATCAGCTGGGCCAGTTTCTTTGATGTGCCGACCGTTTTGCGGATGCGGATTCCACTTTTAGAGTAAGTATCGATATACCATTGCTTGCCCCTCTTATAAACTCTTCCCATGCTACCACCTGAAAAATCTTAGGCACAAATTAGGCACAAATGCTGTATTTGGGAATTTACTTAATTCGTAAGTTATTGTCAAGCAGAAAGATAAATGAAAAATAGCGGTGCAGGGACTTGAACCCCGGACACGCGGATTATGATTCCGCTGCTCTAACCAACTGAGCTACACCGCCATTAACAGCAAATTCGTAAATTTCAAACTACAAAATCTATTAATTTGTCGGACAAAGTCAAGCGATTTGTAACAGTAATTTTTACACGATATCCCTTTTCCAGATATCCTCCCTGTCCACGAATAACCCCATTTTTCAACTATTTGTGCACTTTCAAGTTGCAGATATCCTGAGATTTGTTATCTTACCTTTGTGTGTAGGCGGTTTGTGTTCCTTTCGGGATAACTCACCGCGTATTCTGCACTTGTGCCCCCATCGCTTAGCAGTTGATAAATAGTGAATATCTCGTTGATTCTCAGGCGTGGGATGCTATGATTTCTGAATCACACACCGAATCCAGGATTTTCTGCCATCTTTATGATTCACAGGAGAACCGTAATCGTCAATGCTCCGAATACATAGCCAGCCAGATCGATTCCGAACGGGAAATCTGTATCCTCAAGAATTCACGTTCCGAAGGCACGAACCTGGATTCGATCCTGCGCAACATCTCGTCCTCTTATGGCAAACTGCTGGCCAGAAAACTGCAACTGATCTCAATCGGAAACCAGCCTGAAAATATGATCAGAGAAACGGTCGAAAGAATCTGCTTGAATAACAGGCAGGCCCGATATTCAAAATCGAAGAGCCTGATTCTGCAGGACCTGCCGGCGGATCTCGAGGGTTACATCTTAACCAAAATAAAATATTCTGCTGACCGAAGCCCGGTAAAATCCATACTGATACAACATGACCACAAAGATTGTTCTTCGCGTGAAATCGACCTGATCCTGAAAAACTGCAATTACATAATCCACAACAACGATCTGCTTCATAACAGGTTCCGCGGGTGCGACCTCGAAGCCGTAGTCGCTCACCTCGACCTGGAGAAACTGAGATCTCTGCTTTGGTGGACCAACACCGGCAGGCAGATCGATTTTTTCAATACCCGCCAGGCTGTCGACTTTGAAGCGCTGGAGAACTCAACTGAACCAGCCGTCGCACTGCTGAAAAACAATACAGTCATATCTCTCAACAGCAGGGCTAAACAACTTCTGCGGGAGTGTTTTTCCAACGGCGAAAACCCGGCCCGTGATTTAGACCATATAATAAAGCAGTTCGAAAAATCACTGGGTGACTCCCTGCCGGCAGATTTTGCTTCCAACCGCAAGTTCACAGTTACACCAGATTCCGACAGCTGTCTCAAAGTCGAGACCATGCCGGTACTGAAAGACAGAGATGACTTAATCATCCTGAGCATGGAACCGGCCAAAAGCAGTAAACCGAGGCAGTCAAACCGGCAACTCAGCCTGCACAAGGATTTCAGCCCCATTAAAGTCCCGGAGAGGTTTCAGGAGAACGCGACAGATCTGCGATTTGTAAAACCATCCAGAACCTATATCGAGGATTTCCTCGAACACAGGTCAAAACCTAAATCACCGGGATCATCGAAAGAAAATGTCTCAAATATCCTCTTTGAAGTCCTGACGGAAAAAGCCTTAGTCGGTATCTACCTGGTCCAGGATGAGCTGTTCTGCTACGTAAACCCGCGTTTCGCGGAGATCTTTGGCTACACCCGGGAGGAGATCGAAAACCGCCTCGGGATCGCAGAGCTGGCTCATCCCGATGACATCCCGAAAATCCAGGAGAACATCAGAAGACGTATCCAGGGCGAGGTCGACACCCTGCACTACACATTCCGAGGCAACACCAAACAGGGTCAATCCATCCAGGTGGAAGTCTTCGGATCACGCACAACCTACAACAACCGCCCGGCTGTCAGTGGCACACTGCTGGATATCACCACGAGCCATCGACGACAGATCACCCAGTCACTGATTTACGATTTCGAGCGGGAGATCCATCTCAGCGATGATCCTGAAGAGCTGTTCCGACGGGTTCATCGGCAACTCAAGAAGCTCTTCAACCTGTCAAATTTCTATGTTGCCCTGTATGATCCACACAGAAGGCGTTACAGTTTCCCCTACTTTGCGGATCAGTACGACAAAGCCTCGGAGATCAGCGCGGAGCAGATGAGATACAGCTTGACCGATTATGTCCGTCGCACGGCGAAACCGCTCTATGCCGACACCAAAAATCAGGAAAAACTGATGGCGCAGGGTGAAATCAGGCTGGTCGGCACCAAAGCACCACTCTGGATCGGAGCTCCACTGATCGAGGAAGGCCGAGTGCTGGGAGTAATCGCGCTTCAAAGTTACGATCCCCGGCAATATTCCTCACCCGATGATCTAAAACTGCTCTCAGTACTGGCAAAGCGAATCGCGACTGCCATGGTGTACCAGAAAACGCAGGTAGAACTCGACCAGAGCCGTAAAAAATTCGCGAATATCATCGCGAAAATACCCGGATGTGCTTACTCGTATCGTCTCGACGATCAGTTTTCGATCGAATTTCTCAGCCCGGGAGCTTCGAAGATATTCGGTATCTCGAGCGACTACCTGGTGGAAAGCAAAAAAATCAGTTACCTGAACCTGGTCAATGAGGAAGATCGCCAGGACCTGCTCAAAAAGCTCCGGCAAGCCAGAGACCGGCACGGCCAGTTTGAAACGGAATACCGGATCCGGACGACGGGTCAGGAAGTTCGCTGGGTGCATGATTTCGCGACCGTTCGACAGGATGACGAGCAGTGTTGTGTTGTCGAGGGCTTCTTGTACGATATCAGCGATCAAAAACAACAACAGCAGGAATCTATCAAGACTCACAAACTGCTTGTGGCCGCGCTGGAGAGTTCTCCGGCCGGGGTTATGATCGCCGATGCTCCCGATGTCAATATCGTTTTGGCCAACAGCGCCGCGCTCGAAATTCGGGGCCCGACGCCACTGGCTTTGACCAATATCCATGTCTCCCTGCATCCGAAACGCTGGCAGACTTATTTTCCCGACGGCACAATCTGCTTTCCGGAGGAACTGCCTTTGTCACGCGCGATCCTGTTCGGCGAAACGGTGGCAGATATGGAAATCATTATCCGTCGCGACTCCGGCGAGGAACGCTGGGTATCCTTCAGTGCCGCGCCGGTTTACGACCAAAACGGTAAAATCGTGGCCGGAGTAGCGGTCTTTCCGGATATCACCGAACGAAAAGCGATGGAGCGCGAACTGAAGAAAACCAATTTTAAACTCCAGAGCGAGAGGTTCAACCTGCGCGAGAAAAATATCGCCCTGCGAGAATTACTCAACCAGATCGATCGTGAAAAGATGACGATTGAACGGCAGATCCAGACCAACCTCGATACCGTCGTCCTCCCGCTTTTACATTCCCTGCGGGAGAAAATTCATCCCGAGGAATATCCAATGACCGTGGCGCTCGAAAAAGCGCTCCAGAAGGTAGTCTCGCCCTTCGTCAATAAGCTTCGCAATACTTTCTCACACCTGACCCCGCGCGAACTGGAAATCTGCAGCCTGATCCGGCAGGGGCTCACCTCAAAAGAGATATCCTCGATTCTGAGCCTATCGGACCAGACGATTCATCAACAGCGCAAAATCATCCGTCGCAAGCTCGGCCTCACCAATACCGAAACAAATCTAACTTCTTATCTGAACTCTAATTATGATTCCGGCGCGGAGGCTTGAACTCAGATTTTATCCACATCTTAAAACCAAACTGTGAACAGATATACGAGGATTTCAACAGCTTACCCACAACCATCGGGCATAGACAATACCCAATAAATTCCCAATCATACCCTATTTACAAGATTTGATTTATCCCTATTTTCTAAGCACCTGATCTTATCAGACTGAACATTCTGAAAAAGATAGAAAACATAAAAGGGAGCGAAAGGGGGATAAACTTATAATCTGAAATAGCTATTGACTTCCGAGGGTTGTGTATTAAGGGACTTGCTTGCACAGATCACTGTTCGAAGCTTTTTGAGGGACTGATTTTAAACCGCCAATGATCCCACAGCATCGGACAAAAGCGAATACAACGGGCAGAAACAACTGTCGGGAGGAGAAAATGGCATATCAGCCGGGTTTTACATCGCTTGTCCCCGCCCCAAAGCAGACAACCCCGGGAGAAATCAAACATCCGTTTACGCTCATTACTGACCAGTATGAGTTCGCAGGCGTCTTCACCAGTATCACCAGCCGAGGCGACTCAGAGCAGGAAATAGTCGCATGGGATAGTGTCCTGATCGCCAACGCGCTCGATTCGGCCAAAGATTTTGCGATTTTTAGTCTACGAGCGCCTGATTCGGAGATAGACTCTATAAAAGTAATGTTCGTCAGTCCCTCTATCAAGGGTCTGGCCGGATTTTCCAATCCACAGGATTTTTCTTCATGGCTCACCAGAATCCATAAAGATGACCGTCAGAGATTCAAGGATGCTCTCAAATTCACCCTCGATACCAAAGAGAGCCTGAACGAGGAGATCAGGGTATCGGCAGGAGATACAGAACATTACCGAAGTCTCCGGATTATGATCTCCGTCAGTGAATCCAGCCCGCAGGGCGATATGATCCTGACCGGGATGATCTTCGATATCACCGAAACAGAAAACCTGAAACAAAGCCTCTACAACACGCGCAGGATCAACCAGGCGTTGCTGGATTCGATTAACGCTTCAGCGTTTGTGGTCGACCAGAGCGGTATGATCCGGTCTACCGGGGAAAAACTGTTTTCAGAATTGAGAAGCAATTCCGAGGACCTGATCGGCAGCTCGATTTTCGAGCTGTTTTCTGCAGAGAACTCCGCCTTTCTTGCACGCAATATCGAGAAAACCATGAAAACGAAGTCAGCTGTAACCTGCCATATCCTGCACAGGATTCACAACTCGGAATTCAAGTACAAACTCAAACTGACAGACTGCGGTGAGAACCAAATCCTGGTAGTTATCGATAGAGACGGTGTAGGAACACAGCAGAAGACGGGTAGAAAGCTGTCTACCGCGATCCTCGACAACATCATGAATGCCATTTCAGAGGATCTGCTGGTAGTCGATGGCGATAACAGGATAGTAAGTTGCAACCGCTCATTTGAGCTGACCAGCGGTTATGAAGCTTCGTCTTTGGTGGATCGCAAATTCTCGGATTTCTTCAGCCTCCCGAATAATGACAAAACCATGACTGACCAGGGCAGGCTGTTCGAGATGCTCGACTATGTGCTTTTGACTACCAGTTCCCGCTCACGCAAGCAGGTCGCGCTCGGTATCAACAGGCTGACCGATTCCGAGGGTAATCTTCTCGGCAAACTGATCATCGTCCATGACACCGAAAAACAGTCCGACAGATCTAAAGAAAATCCCGTGGATAACGAACCGCTGTATTTAAAAACCGGCTACCGTAAGCTGATGCATGATCTCAATAACATCCTCTCGACTATTCTGGGCAATATCGACCTGTTCCGAATCAGTGACAGCAAAACCGACAGTATCGCCGCAGAATACCTCAAGAACATCGAGAATGCCGCCCTGCAGGCCAGAGATATGCTCAGCGGTATGCCCGCCAAAGATGAGCAAAACGACAGCGTAAAAACCAGGCAGATAACTGTCGATGAGCTGTCGAATGGTTTCATCGAACCTGTGCTTCTCGAAAAAGAGCTGGAATGGGTGGCGAATATTCCGGATGATCTGCCGGATATTGAGACTGATCCGGAAATCGCTTCTCACTGCTTTAAAAGCATCATAGAAGGACTGACTGCAATCAATCCCGCCACATCCAGCCTGTTCATCGAAATCATGCGGGTCGAGCAGTCGACCGGACAACTGAGTTTTTTACCTGAAGGCAAATACGTTAAAATCGTCGTTGGCTTCCGTAACGGCGGAGATACCCGGGCTGACACATCGCCACTTAAAATCGACAGGATCCCGCACTTCAACGAGGCTCGTAACCTGATCTCGAAAGCAGGCGGTGCCCTTGAAATAATCTCAGAGGCCGGTCAGGACCTCAGGGCAAATGTATATTTTAAAATCGCCGGCCCTAAACAGGCCAAATCACCTGATACAGGCGAAAAGGTGCCCGAAAACCTGCGAATACTGGTCATGGATGACAAACTGGAGGTACGCCAGGTGGTCGGCCAGATACTGAGCGAGCTGGGGTACAAGACAGCTTTTGCTGAAGACGGCACACAGGCCATCAAACTCTACAAAGACAGCCTGAAAAAGGACCTTAAATTCGATGCCGTCATCATGGATGTCAATATTCCCAACGGTATGGGTGGCGAGGAGACAGTGCGCAGGCTGAGGCAGATCGATCCCGATGTCAACGCGATCGTGTTCAGCGGATGTCACAACGCGCACATCATGTCGAACTTCCACAAGTTCGGATTCCAGGGATTCGTCTCGAAACCGTTTACGCTCGAAGAATTGAACCGCATAGTGACAGACACGATCCATAAAAGCCATTCCGGAAGCCATGGATGCTACAACCGTAAGCCGGATTGAACGCGAGAATACTGATCCATTAATCGGGGGCAGATACTGATCAGAAGCTGTACTTCAACTGGAAGCCGAGGGTTGCCGTGGATGGATCCAGGTAGGGTTCGAGATCGAACCTGCGACCTTGATTGCGGTCCATGAGCACATCTGAAATCACCCAGCCATATATTGCGGCGACATAGACATCAGACGGCCAGTGCGCCTCGGAGGCAACTCTCTCGATTCCGATCGAGCCGGCAATCGTATACGCCACGATCGTGAACGGCCAGAACTTTATATGGCGCGAGAATATATTTGCCATCTGGAAAACATTGGCTGTGTGACCGGAGGGCATCGAGGTTCCGCCGTTGAATTCAAAATAGCGCGCGCCCATCCCCTCATGGGGCCGACGACGTCCGGCAAACAGGTTGACAGCGTTTTTCAACAACCCGGCAATATAGTATGACTCGACCAGGTCGATCCCGATATACATCAGCGGATCGATATCCAGAAGGTAGCCAAGCGCGACCGATCCCAAAAAATATTTCGCGGTCGTTCCCCCCATCCCGATCGTTCCCAGCTCTTCGCCGATATTCACAAAAGGCTTGAGCGGGTCATCCTCGCGATGCTCCCTGATAAAATCATAAATTTCCCGGTCATAGATATATATCACCGCGCCTGCCGAAGCGATCCCCGCCAGCCACAGTGCCGACTTTTTATCGATCCGGGCCGGAGAGGAATAGATATAGGCGGCGTCTTTGACCGATGTTACAACTGCATAGCCCAGGTCTTTGAATATATGCTTAGACCGTTCCTCATCAGCCTGAGTTCCGGAGGAATCCGAGTCCGCATTAAAATGGATTTGCGACACCAGCGGAGCCCGTACATATGCCATAAAACAGGCTTTTTCCAGCTCGTATTTGTGACAGGACTGCGCTGACAAACCAGCCTCCGTCATGCTGAAAAACATCATTGTCATGAGTAATAAAGACAGGATTTTCATGATTGCTTCAAAGCTGATAATTTCAAGCGCTCAGTCTGTCAAGTCCCGGACGATTGCATGCGACCGCTTGATACAGTCATTCATACCGATCCCCCAGTAGGCGTTGCCCGCCAAAAAAATTGAACCGATCTGCTTTAGCTCCGCCTCGATTCTTTCCATTCTTTCCAGATGACCGAGCGTATACTGCGGTATAGCATTTTTCCAGCGGATAACTTTCTGGTACTCAGGTTCGGAATTGATCCCCATCATTTTGGACAATTCCTCCAATGCGGTCGAGGCGATTTCAGCTTCGGGTTTTTCGACAACCTGTGGATTGACCGAACCGCCCAGCATAGTACGCAGAAGCACCTTGCCCTCCGGAGCCTGGTCGGGAAATATCTCCGAAGTCCAGATCGAGCCCAGCACCTGCTTTTTCTGGCTGTGCGGAACTAAAAACCCGAATCCAGCGGGAGGATTCTCAAACGCCTGTTTGTCGAAACCCTGGCAAACTACGGCCAGGCTGGAATACGGTATCCTGTTTAACATGTCCGAAACAGTCCAGTTCAAACCGGCCAGCATCCGGGCGGCGTGATAGGCAGGTACCGCTATGATAACAGCATCGAATTCCGGCTTCCCATGGGAGGTTTCGAGCACAAATTTATCACCCGACTTGACAATCGCCCGGACCTCGATCGGGTACATCAGGTGGTTCTCCAGAACTTTCTCGAGCCCTTCTATCAATGTGTACAACCCCCCCTCGAAGCTGGTCAGCCTCCCCCCCGGCCCGGCCGGACCGCCGGATTTACCACCGGATTCTTTTTTCTTTTTCAGCATGGCCTTTATAAGTCCGCCGTACATTCTCTCCATCTCGAACATCCGCGGAAAACAGGCCTTAAGGGAAAGCTCCCTGGCATCCCCGCCATAGATCCCGGAAACCATCGGGTCGATCAATGTTTCCGCCGCTTCTTTGCCTATCCTGCGTTTCGCAAAATCGAAAATCGATTCATCGCGATCATCTTTTCTACCCGGCTTGAAGTATTCAAATGCAATCCTGAGACGTCCGGGCAATGACAAAAGACCGCTTTTTAAAAACGTCTTAGGGTTGGGCCTGATTTCCCACAGCCTGTCATTGCGAAAGATGAAGCGACGCTCTGATTTCAAATCAGCCGGATTCAATTTCTCTCGCAACCCGAGACGATCGACGAATTCGAGTGTCAGGGGTTCACGATCCAGAAAACCATTCGATCCCCAGTCGACGATGTAACCATCCTCGCGCGTGGTGCCGATCGTACCACCCAGGCGGTCCTGTTTTTCGAAGATAGTAAAATCGTAATCAGAATCGTGGTCGGCTTTAAGGAAAAACCCTGCCGCCAGGCCGGATATTCCCCCGCCGATTATAGCGACTTTGCAATCAGCCATCCAGCGACTCCATGACAAGTTTGCCAATCAGTTCGATAAAATCATCGCCGTCATTGAAGACCTCGGCCCTTACAAATTTATCTATTCCCGCCTTTTCTGCAATCTCCCTGAGCTCGATATCGAGTTCGAAAAGCGTCTCGAGGTGATCGCAGACAAAACCGACCGGCATCACCACGACCTGTTTGACACCATCCAGGGCGACCTTGCGTACACTGTCAATCGTCGAGGGTTGCATCCATTTGACCGGGCCGATCTTGCTCTGAAAGCAAACAGTATAATTGTCGAGCGGATGACGATCCAAAATCGACATAACAGTCCGGTCGATCTGCTGACCGTAGGGGTCACCTTTGGCAATATGCGACTGCGGAAGCGCATGAGCCGAGAAGAGCACATGATATGGTTTACTCAAATCGATTCCAGCCAGCGCTTTTTCGAGACGAGCGACCTTGGCCTGAATATAATCGGGGTGATCATAAAAGGGAGGAATTGTGGACAGCTTGCCCTTGAGTCCATGCTTTTTCGAGGCCAGCGCGAGGTCGAAATAGACACTCCCCAGAGTCGAACGGGCAAACTGCGGATACATCGGCACAGCCACTATCCGTTCGTAATTCTGATCTGCCAGTTCCGCCAGCTTATCGTCAATTCTCGGCTCGGAATAACTGTAAGCATCGCAGACATCGATCTGGGGAATTTCAGGTTTAAGAAGCGACTGTGCTTTTTCAGCTTGTTTGCGGGTCCATTCCCGGAGCGGTGATTTTCCGCCGATCATACGATAGTGCTCCGCCACCCTGGGGGCGCGTGTAGTGGAAACCATCCAGCTCAAAAACGAGCGCATCAATCCAGGCATGCCGGTCACAAACGGGTCGCCCAGAAGACTGCGAATAAACTCTTTGATTTCGCTTTCCGATTCCGGCCCGCCCATATTGATCAGGACAACCGCCACTTTCTTGTCTTCAAAATTACGGCTCAAACTATTACTTTCTCAAACTGTCCGTGAAAACTGTGTCTTCATCTTCCCTTTGCGAAGGTAGGCATCGAACGTCATGGCGATATTGCGAATAAATATCTTGCCAGTACCATTGACTGCAAGCCTGTCTGCCTCACGCTCAAGCAGGCCGTCCATTGCAAACTCTTCCAACTCGGACAGTTCATCTTTCAGATAAGCTTTAGCATCGATTTCAAATAAATCCTCGATCTTCTTCAAATCAAGCCTGAAATTGCACATCAATTCTGAAATAACATAACGGCGGATCAGGTCGTCATGGGAAAGCTTCATCCCGCGGCAGGTCGCCAGCTCATTTCGATCGAGTGCCGGATTGTAATCCTTCAATGATCCGTGGTTCTGGGCGTAGCCCTGGTTGATATACGATATAGAGGACATTCCCAGTCCAACCCAGTCCTCAGCCGAGCGCACCGTATACCCCATAAAGTTACGGCGCAGACGATTCTCACGGGCGGCCAGCGCCAGCTCATCCTCAGGCACAACGAAGTGATCCATCCCGATTGCCTCGTAGCCGGCTTCGACAAATCTACCGCGTGCCATTAAAAACAGCCTGAGCTTCTCGGAAGCATCGGGAAGCAGGCTCTCGTCGAGACGATTCTGGTGCGGGCGCATTTTGGGTATGTAAGCAAAACTGTACAGGGCGATCCGATCAGGCCGAAGCTCGATTGTCTTTTCGATCGAGCTTTCAAATGATTCGAGCGTCTGTGATGGAAGACCGTAAATCAAGTCGAAATTTATTCCCTTGAAACCGAGCTCACGGCTGAAGCGATAGAGTTCGATCGTCTTGTCAGTATCCTGGTTACGACCGATCGCCTGCTGGACTACCTGGTTAAAATCCTGAATGCCGAAGGACAGGCGGTTAAAACCGAGTTCTTTTAACAAATTGATTCGATCGTTATCGGTCACCCTTGGATCGAGTTCGACCGAAATCTCGGCATCGTCTCTGATCTCCCCTCGTTTCGATACCAGTTCGAATGCCCTGACAGTATTAGCGCTGTCGAGACAGGTGGGAGTCCCCCCGCCCCAGTGAAGCTGGGATATTTCGCGCCTCTGACCCAGACGGGAAAATACCAGGTCCGCCTCCCGTTCAACTCGCTCGAGATATTGTGAGTGAACCGAGTCTTTTTTCAAAGCGGTTGTGTTGCACCCGCAGAACAAACAGCGCTGTCTGCAGAAAGGGATATGCAGGTATATCGAAAGCTGTTTTTCAGCCTCCGAGCCTGCTCCCCGCAGGAGCCGGTCAAAATCATCAGGACCGAAATCATTATCCCAGACCGGAACCATCGGGTAACTGGTGTATCTCGGACCGGGACGATCGTATTTGTTTATAAGTTTTTTGAGGTCGGGTGTCATCTTGATCATTGAGCCTTCCCGGCCCGAAAAGCCCGCACCGTAGCGACCAGCCGGCGCACATTTTCCTCGGGTGTGGGAGGCAAGATACCATGGCCGAGGTTAAAAATAAATCCGGGATAGTCAGCCATCTCATTCAATATCCTGACGGCCTCGCGTTCGACCTGCTCTTTTGGCCCTATCATCAGGTTGGGATTGAGGTTGCCCTGCAGTGAAACAGGTTTGAGCTTTTCCGAGGCGGTTTTAAGCGGTGTCTTCCAGTCGACACAAAACGATGACAAAGGCAGTTCCGAGACAGCATCGAGAAGGTGATTTGAATTCTTAATATACAGCCCGGAGGGGATTTTGGAAGACTTCAGCCCCTCGAAAATGTATTTCAGGTACGGCATAGAAAATCGCCTGAATTCAGCTTCGGATAATTCTCCGGCGGCCGTATCGAATACCTGCACATAGTCAGCCCCGGCCCGGGCCTGCATCTTGAGGTATTCGAGGCTGATCTCGGCCAGCGTGGTGAGGATATGTTCAGCCTCTTTCGGATACTTCATCAGGTAAGCATAGGGACGGTACATCTCCTTGGCTCCCATATACCCGCATAAAAACGAGAATACGGTAAAAGGCGCACCGCAGAAACCTATTACCGCCCTGCTGTCACCCAGCCTTATACGGGTTGCCCGAACGACCTCGGATACAAAAGCCAGTTTCTCGGCCGGATCGAACTGTTCAAACATTTTCGACTGATCAGGATTCTCCAGAAGCGGAGCGATCTTTGGAGCTGGATTATAGCGCAGGTCAAAACCGAACGGTTCGACTATATAGAGTATATCCGAAAAAATAACAGCCGCGTCAAAACCGAATTTGTCGATCGGCATGACTGTCACCTGAGAAGCGACCTCTGGATCCTTGCACATCTCCTCAAAGCCCATTCGCGAGCGAACTTCACGATATTCAGGCAGGTAGCGTCCGGCCTGGCGCATAATCCAGATCGGCACCCGGGATGTTTTTTGACCGGCCAGGTTTGATTTAAACAGGGCACGGCTGTCCGAGGTTTCAACTGATGTGTGCATATCTTCAAAACCTTAGAGCTTACGATTCGGGGATTTACTTACTTACTCGACCCTTTCATCTCAAGTCAAACGCAACTATCTCATAAGTTTAACGGGAGTTTCCCGCCAGAGTTCCGGTCATCGAAAGATGTAAACAAATAATATAACCGCCGTAGCAGATATAGCAACCAATTAAACGTCTTTCAAAGTCGCAGATAAAAAACGGGAGAAGCCGTTCAGCTTCCCCCGTAATACTTACGCAGCGCGGTATGGTGTAATACTAATTGAGATAAGCCCTCAGCGAACGAGAGCGGGAGGCATGACGGAGTCGGCGAATCGCCTTTTCCTTGATCTGCCTCACTCTTTCACGTGTGAGCGAGAAACGGGATCCAATCTCTTCAAGGGTTAGTGCCTTTTCATGATTAAGGCCAAAATATAGATTGATCACTTCCGCCTCGCGGGGAGTCAGGGTATCCAGCGCTTTTTCAATCTCGGCCATCAGCGATTGGCTCAGAAGCTCCTCGTCGGGAGCAGGCTGGTACTCATCCTCCAGCACATCGATAAGGCTGTTGTCTTCCGATGAGGAGAAGGGCGCATCCAACGACAGATGAGTGTTGGAGATTTTCAAGGTATCGGTCACTTCTGATTCGGTCAATTCGAGCTCGTTGGCGATCTCATCGGCCGACGGCTCGCGACCATACTCCTGCTCCAGTGAAGAAGAAATCTTGCCGATTTTGTGCAAGGTTCCCACCCGGTTCAGGGGCAGACGAACGATTCGCGACTGTTCTGCCAGGGCCTGCAGAATAGCCTGACGAATCCACCAGACAGCATACGAG
>WJMC01000251.1 GCA_014728145.1 Candidatus Zixiibacteriota bacterium
ATTTTCACCATGGCCGCCACGCCGTTTGTCATTGCTGTTTCGCCTCGCTGGGCGGAGAAACTGTCGAGCATCGGATTTCTCAAACGACTTCGTCCTGCATCGTTCGGGGAATTGCGCAAACCATCTGAACAATTGAACAATCATCTGATAATAATCGGTTTCGGTCTGAATGGCTATAACCTGTCCAGGGCGGCCCGTATGGCGGGGATTCCTTATACGGTGCTGGAAATGAATCCGGACACTGTTAAACGGGAACGCAAGAAGGGAGAGCCGATTTTTTATGGTGACGCGGCCAGCGAGGAGGTCCTCAAGCAGGCTGGTTTGATGACCGCGCGGGCGATGGTTATCGCGATTTCCGACCCGGCCGCGACCAGGCGGATTACCTACCTGGCAAAGCATTTGAATCCGGCTCTGCACCTGATCGTGCGGACACGCTTTATTATCGAGGTCGGAGCGCTCCGTGAACTTGGAGCTGATGATGTCATCCCGGAGGAATTCGAGACTTCGATTGAAATTTTCACCAGGGTGATGAATCGCTTTATGGTTCCGGTCGACCAGATCGAACGCTTCATATCATCGGTGCGCGAGGATAACTACGGTATGCTTCGCAGTCTGCCACGCAGGACTTCAGAGATTTCCGACCTGGGAGTGCGTTTCTCCAACTTGGAGATATGTTCTATTAAAATTGATGATGCCTCTCCGCTGGCGAATTTCAGCCTGGCGGATATGAATCTGCGTAAAAAATACGGGGTGACAGTTCTGGCGATCGAAAGGGGTGAGGAAAAGATCAGTAACCCCGACGGCAATCAGGTTATGGATGTCGGAGATGTCATCCATATACTCGGCGACAGCGACGACCTGCGGGAATTTCGGATCAGGCTAAAGGAAGATTTTAAGCCTGCCGAGCCGGAGTGATCGATTAACGCATTATTGATCTCTTATCTCAATGGCTGAAATGCCATATTTTTCTGAAAACTCAGGAACCCAGTCATCGTGCTTACCGCTTGCCGCAATCACCTGGAACAACTCCTGCGTGCTCACGCCGATAACTCTTGACCGTATCCTCGACGCGAGCATTGAAACCAGAAAGGCGAAAACCCCCCGTTTCCCATCCGGGCCATCACAGCTGAATGTAGGATTCCGCTCGTCATGAAGGAGAACAAAAATCCCTTCCTGATGGAGAGCGAACAACATCTCTCGAAAGAATTGGTAGTAGCTGGCGAGAGGGCAGATCGGGCTTTCGAGCCAGGCCTGATCGAAAACGCAGTACTCCTCAATCAGCTCCCAATACTTGCGACCAATATGATGCAGGTAGCAAAGCGAATGCTGTTTCGACGGATTTCTTCCGTCGCAATCGCCTCGGCTAAAAACGGAACACCCTCCAAACTCGCGCTCGACGAATTTGGCTTCAATGAAAAGGGATGGCCCGTGTCCGTTCTCAATAACCAGGTCGATGGATGTCGGTTGGCCGAAATCCTCATTGAAAACTTCTCGGTCCTCCACCTCAAACCGCGCTTTGAGACCTTCACCGTCCCAATCGATATTCTTGGCAACCATAAGCTTCTGAAACGGCTCGAAGTCTTTTCTGGTTACCAAAGGCCCCACGAGATTGAAGAGCATCGCCTGGCTGCTGAGGCCGTGGTGCAAGTATTTGTGGAGGGGGAATCCGATCCTTTGTTTTGCGCGTTCCTCTTTTTCGCGATTGATGAAGTCCGCCACTTCTTCGAGGATGATGTTGGACGGCCACCGTTTCCATTCTGCAAGGATGAATGGATATTTATTCTGTGACTGGTATCCCTTCTTCTGAAAGAACGATGCCGCTCGGTTTCGAAGTTCCAACTCGAATTGATCGTGACGGGGATACGGCCACGAATTGGCTCGTCTGCGACTGCTGCTTTTCAAGTGTCCAACCTTTTCCACATCCGTTGTTTTTTGCCTATGAACGACAGAAGTCGCTGGGCCCGGTCGAGGCAAACTGCGGCCACATTACAAGGAGTTATTATATGACCTGACAGGCATCAGGTCAATAGGAAAAATGTATATCAAACCAGAGATATTGATCTTAGAGAATGCGTGGAGAGAAAAGGGCTGCTAGCGGATGGGGGAAGGGCACTGAACAATGACTCGAAAACGAGATCGTCACGTTCTACTCATCAGGTCTCTGACCAGCTTCGCCCACATCTTGCGCTGACGGTGCCAGTGGGCGACGGCGGTGATGGAGCGGACATCCTTCTCACGGATCGGATCATACCGCCTTTGATCCGCCAGCATGCGGGCCAGCAACAGCGCCATCTCGGAGTCATCGGTTGGCTGGCCAGGGAGGATATTCCATATCCCGCCACCTTTAAAATCACGTATTCCTTGAGGATATCTTTTTAAAATCTCTTTGGGTGTCTGAAATTTACCGTACTTCCCAATGCATCGCCAGCCAGTTGACCCACAAGACATCCCTGGGCGCGATTGAGATAGTTTCGTATGATTCAAGTTTGCACATTCAATAAGTCCGGTTATTGAATCATCCGGGTGATAATAGTCAAGTATTTACTATATAATTGTGGATATTAAACCAATAAAAAAGCTCCTGCTGCAGGACTCGAACCTGCGACCCGGTGGTTAACAGCCACCTGCTCTACCAACTGAGCTAAGCAGGAGTGTATAAACTTATACGCTCGTTTTTCTATTCTTTCGGCGTTTTATTATAAATAATTAACCCGCCTTGTCAAGCGCTTTTCTTCCGGTAATACAGCCTTTGTGCAAGCTTCGTTCCCGCAAATATGACCACTCCGCAGAAAATCCCGACCACAGACCCGGCGAGTATATCGAACGGATAGTGGACACCCACAAACACCCGCGAAAGTGCTATCAGTGAGGCCGCTATCACAAAGTGCCAGCGCCACCCGGGATACCTGAAAAACCATACGGCGGCTTGTCCGAAACTGTTGGCGGCATGGGCTGAAGGGAAGGATTTTCCGCTCGAACAGTTGACCAGAAGGTGAACCCAGTCATGTGTATGGCAGGGTCTCAGTCGTCCGACCGCCGGCTTGATCACCTGGGCGGCCAGTTGATCAGAGAGTATCACTGCCAGGATCAGCAGAAAGAAAGTTATCAACCCGCGTTTGCCCCCGGTTATTGCCGCAATCATTCCGGCCGTCAGGAAAAATGTGCGCACGAACCATTTATCGGTCAGAATCGGCATTATAAAATCAAATACCGGATTGGCGAGTGTCAGGTTCAGAAAGCGCATCAATCCGGTATCGATGTTTACCAAAAATTCAAGCATCGAGATATTAATCGCTCAATCCGGCAGTGGCCAGATAGTAGTTACCCTCGGACGGGAAGTATTTTTCTGCTACCCGCTGGACATCCTCGATAGTCACTTGCTTAATTGCTTCCATATAAATGTCCTGGTAATCATAACCGACACCCATAAACTCATACCAGGTCAGATAATAAGCCTGGTTAATTCGTGAAAGCTGACGGGTAAGAGATGATCCCCAGATCGAGTTCTGGGCCTTGAGCAGTTCCTCGGTGTTGACCGGACCGGTTTTCATCTTGTCGATTTCGCTTAAGATACCTTCGCGGGCGATCTCGATGTTGTCGCGTCCGGTGCCCATGGTTGCCAGGAACCATCCGAAATCGGGAGTGCTGGCCACACCCGCACCGACCGAGTAGGCCAGACCCTGGCTCTCCCGAAGCTCAAGAGACATCCGCGAGGAGAGTATATCGGTGGCGACTTTGAGGGCCGGGTAGTCCGGATGGCCGATCGATATGGTCGGACAGCCGAGATAGATATAGACCTGTTCCTTATCCATCGGCGAGTTAACCGCTACCGCGCCCTGCGGTTTAGAGGGTTTGGCAATATTGATCGTACCCAGCGAGACTTTTTCCATACTACCAAAGTTACCGCGAACCTGGTTCAGGACCCACTCCGTTCCAAGATTTGTACAGACAGTCATGATCATATTGTTAGGCGCGTAAAATCTCCTGTGGTAAGCCTCGAGTTCAGCCTTGCTGATCGGCATAATCGTGCGATGAGTGCCGAGAGGGACTTTAGCCAGGGGATGATCCTCTCCGAACATCAGACGGTAAAAACTGTTCCTGCAGGTCTGATAAGTCGAGGCTGAAGCCATCCCCAGAGCGGCCATCATCTCCTGTTTGACCGAGCTAATTTCTGCTGAATCGAGCCTGGGGTGTTTAATCATTTCTGCCAGAAGTTCAACTCCGTCAGAGGCATATTCGTCGATCGTCTCAAATTTAAAGAAAGCGTACTGGCGTGAGGTATAGCGGTCGTCATAAGGGATATATGGATTATCCGTCACAGTCACCTGTGCACCGATATTGGCAAGTTTTTCGGATAAAGTCTGTTTGTCGTATTTTTTAGTTCCACGTTCCATCATCCGGTTTAAAAAATCGGTGATACCGTCGCGGCCCGGAGGTTCCATCGCGCCCCGGTTTTTGCCAAAGATGTTGACGGCAAACACACGTGAATCGGGATTCTGCTTAACTATAAGTGTCAGGCCATTGTCGAGAACATGATGGCTGGTATTGACTTCGGCAGAGGGATTCAGCTCTTTTTCGGCTGTCTCCCGGGGGGTTACCAGGGTGCCTAAATAGTTGATATCTGCGAAATATTTGCCGGCTATATGCTCTATTTCAAGCGGATCGACCTGCTCGAGGCTGTCAGTCAGGTTTTCCAGGAATTCATATCCGGTCGAAACCATCATAGGAGCTATGATGAAACCGTAATAATGAAGTTTCTCCCGCAGGTAGATATCCTGGGTTTTCTGGGAAACGATCAGACCGTTGTATGTATCGAAACTGGGAGTTAAAAGCTTAGGATCGGACAAAATCCGGTTGATTTCCCACACCACAGCATCGGCTTTTTTACGCGAGTCGGTCATGGCCGAGATACGCATAATAGAAAAATCCTTCTGGGTCATCAGGCTGGCCGATACAGAAGAAGCCAGTCCCTTGTCTTCGATCTGTTTTGTCAAAGGCGAGGTGGCTCCGGAGGCAAGATATTCAACCATCATGAAGTACGGATAATAATCGGGATCGGAATAATGAGGCGCGGGAAAAGCCAGATCGACATGATAGCTCTTGGTTTCAAGCTCGGTCTCAACTACTTTGCGTTCCTCAGGTATACGGAAATTGACCAAATCGATTTTTGGCATCCTGCCTTTTTCAAAGTGGCCGTAGAAAGTGTTCATTTTTTCGATCATAGCCTCGGTTTCAAAATCTCCGATCACGAGCGCTATCATGTTGTTGGGGATGTAGTAATCCTCGTAATAATCCAGGATGGCCTGGCGCGGTATCGAGTTGATATGGTCCGGGCTTCCCAGGACGGTACGGGCATAGGGAGTGCCGGCGAAGACTACCTCATTGAAAAAGTACTCGACCTGTGTCTCCGGGACATCGTTGTTCATCCTGATTTCCTCGACCACGATCTTGCGTTCCTTGGCCAGCTTATCTTCCGGAATTGTGGAATTGAAGAGCTGGTCGGACTGTATATCCAGCCCGATATCGATATGCTCCTTTGGCATCAGCACTAAATAAGCAGTCAGGTCTTTGCGCGTGAAAGCATTGATGTAGCCCCCGTATTCCTCGATCGTTTCGGTCAACTCCTGGCCACTGCGGTTTTTTGTGCCGTTGAACAACAGGTGTTCCAGAAAATGGGTCAGCCCGTTGGTCTGTGGATCCTCGTATCGTGAACCGGCATTGATGAATACTACCGAGGTGATCATCGGGGAGGAATGATTCTCCTTGAGGACCAGTTTCATGCCGTTTTCGAGGGTGGCGAATATGGTCTGGTTTTCCCGGGCCTGCAATGCCGAAACTGTCAGGCAGGAAATCATAAGTAAATATATGGCAATCCTGATTTTCATAGCCGAACTCCTTTTTTAATATATACGGAAATCCATCGGCAATTAAGGTATAAGATCAAAACTGTCAAGCTTTTTCAGTTTGCTCAGTCGCGCCCCGGATTGGGGATTTCAGCTACACAGATGTAATCCATACCCTTGTAACTTACCTCAAAAAACAGATGTTTCCCGTCGGGAGAAAAATCGATAGATTCATCGCCGTAAAATACAGACCTGGTGATGACCTGCCGGATTCCGCTTTCAAAATCGAGATGGCAGATATAGATCCTTTCACCGTCGTCATATATTTCCAGGTAAGCGAATTCGTCGCTCTCAGGGCTGAAACTGCCACCAATGATTTTATCGAGACTTTTGACTTCGATGGTGTCTATCTTCTCTTTGAGGTCGTAGAGTATATTTCCAGCACTGTCTAGAATCAGGACGGTTTCATCGGAGTACGCGGCGACCCGCGAGTAATCGGGTGACAATTCCGGCTTGTAGTAGTTTTCTCCCAGTACGAACGAGCGTGCTGTCTGCTTATTGATATCCTTGAAGAAAATCGTACCGCCTTCCTGCGCGGAATAGGTCAGGTAGCGGAAACTGTCCAGTGCTTCAGGCAGGTCGTAAGTGCTGTCGGTAAATGCCATGAAACTGTCGGTTTGGGCAAACGCATCTGCTTTCCAGCCCGGATTTTTGCGGATAAACAGGGTGCCGTCCGGAAACCTGACAGGCGAATTGTAACCTGGTATCCTGCTGGTCAGGGAGGTGTCCGCGGCAATGACAGAGCGATCTTTGGCGAGGCTGATGATCTGGTAGGTCACGACCTTTTCGACCTTTCCGCGCTGACGGATATTTGACGGCCAGAAGACCGCAAGAATACTGTCAGAATTTACCCAGTGATGCTCAGCGGAAAACAATTTGGCCAGTTCGGATTCCCTGTCTTTTGTCAGATCGTACACATACAGGACGCGATCGCGAGAATACAAGAGATGACGGCCGTCAGGACTGACTTCGAGCTTGTCACCCTGTGCCAGTACATCTGCGTCGAACCAGTCCGGAAGATCAGCGCCAAGTCCAACTGCGCAAGTACATGAAACTGTCAATATCAATGAAATCAAAATGGTTTTCATGGGTATTCCCTTTTATGGAGTTATTTAATCAGATATGAAATTCGATCACGTCCTTGTCTGATAATTCGAAGACATTGGTGACTTTCTGGCCATCGAATTTGCCCTCGCCCCAGACTTTGGCGTATTGGAGCTTATGGGCAAAATCCTTGTGGATGGAGAGGGCGGCATCCTCGACAGTAGCCCCGATCGGCAATATTATCGGGTCTTTGTAGTCGACGTCCTTGCCAATCGTTTTGGTGTAAACCCGTATGATTTTGAGCATTTCGAAAATCTTCTGCTTGAGCTGATCAATATTGCGGTTGCGCGCGACCGAGATCGCCATAATCGGAAAGCGGTCGGAATAAAACTCCTGGATGATTTCTAAATTGTCTACGGCGTTGTCCTCGCCGATTTTGTTGGCCAGAACCAGGACTTTTTTGCAGAAGACCGAATTTTCGTACTCTTCCGGGATCTTCTCGCCCGTCAAGACTATTCCGGCTTCTTCGATGACCTCGATCATTTCCTGCATGTTCTCGAGGACATCATCGGCAGAAGCGTCGACCACCATAGCGAGGATATCAGCATTGCGAATCAGGTTAGTCATCCAGCCGTCGTAAGTGTCGCGCGTGATCGGGGGCATATCGACCAGCTGGAACTGAATCGTATCGTAGGGCATCATGGCCGGCATCGGAATCCGGGTGGTAAACGGGTATTCGGCGATCTCCGGTTCGAAATTCGTGACCAGGTCGACCAGCGAGGATTTTCCGCTGTTGGGCGGTCCCAGAACCATCACCTGCGCGGCCCCGTGCTTTTCGACATGGTCAAGATAGGTCGTTCTTTTGCCTCCACCTTTCTGGGATTTGCCGGACTGCATCTTCTGCCGGATTTTGGCCATACGGGTCTTGATATCGGCCCGCATCTTCTCGGTTCCCTTGTGCTTGGGGATAACCCGCATCATCTCTTCCAGGCAGGCCAGCTTTTCCTCGTCGGTCGAGGCCTTGCGGAAGCGTTCCTCGGCTTCCTTGTATTGAGGTGTCAGATTTGCAGGCATATACTTTAAAATTCAGCAATATCTCAGATTTGTCAAGTATTTGCGCAAACTACTGTAACAATCGAATGATCTCTTCGGCCAGTTGCTCAGCAATCAATCGATGACCGAGCTGGTTGGGATGGCAGTGATCGACAAACAACTGTTCGCGCCCTACCCGATCGAACATCGAAACCAGGTCGATCAAGGGCAGGTTATGCTGGCGTGCGAGATCGATAATTATCTGGTTATAGTTTTCTTTTATTCGCAGTGAATTGAAATCGTGGTTGCGCGCGCGATTGAGGTAAAAATGTGCTGAATCCGGCTGATCGAGGCGATAAAACGTCATGCCCAGGTTGTAGAGCAGGTACGGATTTTCGGGATCATGAGCGACTGCCTGCCTGAGATAGACCAGGGCGCTGTCCAATTGAAACTGCCTCCAGAAAATAACTCCCAGATTATTGAGAGCCTCGATGTCA
>WJMC01000252.1 GCA_014728145.1 Candidatus Zixiibacteriota bacterium
CAGACCTCTGAATGAATCGGCCAAAGTACCGATCTCGTCTTTGGAGGTGAACTTGATATCGTGGTTGATATCGCCGACCGCGATCTCCTGAGCTATCGTTGCCATGTTCGAGACCGGCTTGCTGATGCCGCGGGCTATCACAAACGCTATCGCTATGCCGAGGACCAGGGCGCCGATTATGAATGTGACAGTCATTGAAACTGCACTGGCCTGGGCGGAAGCCATCTTCTCTTCCTGGCCTTCTCCGATAGTATTAAAGATGTCGGTCACTGCAACAGCCAGACCATACAGATCTTCATGGACGGCTTCACGTTGATTCTGAAAATCAACCATGTTGTTGAAGGCATGCTTGTATTTTTCCGCAGCTTCAATACAGAGATTGATAGCATCGATATCTTCCTGATCGTTCATTTTGCTTCTGGTTTCTTCAGCCTGCCGTTCGAGAGCATCAACACGATTTATAACCTGAGCAACATACTTTTCATCTTTTGTTATCAGGAAATTTTTCTCGGCCACACGGCAGTCCTGAACCATCTTAACCAGACTGTTGGCATCATCAGCCTTATCAACTCGCTCTTTCAGACGTACGTGTTCGATCCTCTGCGCGAACTCGCGATTCATCTTTTCTCTCTGGTTCTTGCTAAGTTCCTCGCAGACTCGATTGGCCTCCTCAGCATCCTTAATCATATTATGGAGAGCGGTCTGTGACTGATTAGTGATGTCTACCCAGACACCCCATTTCTCAGAATACTGGCGAGTCAGAGTTTCAGCTTCGGTGATATCGTCGATATCTTTTTTATCATTGAAGCGTGAACGTGTTTCATCAATCTGAGAAAACATCTGTTCAGTAGTAGATTTAACTTTTTCATACTGAGCAGGATCTTCATCAAGACGATAGATATGACGAGCCGCAGCCATATCCTTGACCCATTTAATCAGATCATTGGCATCATCGGCATTAGCTACTTTCTGGGAATAGGTGTTGAGACCATTGTAACCGATATAGCCGGTCAGCATGGTCAAAGCCAGTACAAGGCCGAAGCCGATGTAAAGCTTTTTGGCAATCTTAATGTCTTTCCACGACATCTTTGAGACCTCCTCGCTATTAAAATTACAGGTTTAAGATTTATTAAAATTCGAGTTGAAAATTGTCTGCTGATTCAGCGTTTTCCTTTCTCTTTCTCTCGGTTTATCTGATAATTTAACTGGATCATCTTGTTTCCTGCTCGATAAACAGGTTCGTACCGAATGGTATCCTGAACTGACCGTCCTCGAACTTCCAGTTTTTGTCGGGCGCAATAGTCACTACCGCGTCGAGCAGTTCAGGAGCACCGGCAAATTCCCCACAGAGCTTGATTTTGGCGTAATTGAGCCAGCTCCTGACACCCAGCCGGACCAGTTGAGAGATAAACGATGATTCACTGCTGTCACCCAGCTCTCTGAAGTACTGCTGGTGCGTCATGCCGGTGAACCGGATCTCACCAGGATTGGCATCGGGCGCAGTTTCAGGGCTCTCGCTATAACCCGCACAAAGGTTCCCCGTCATTACTATACAGATACAAGATATTCCTATAAGGTAACGGAATATTAACAATGCTTCTGCCCTCGCTTTTATAACTGTTTTGAGCGTCTCTAAAGGCTTTATCGTAATCTTGCATTTAATCTGTATGAGATTAAAGTGAGCATGGATGGGGTATGTCATGTACCCGCAGATTATTTACTTTTTTCTTCATCCATATTCTTCAAAAACGCGAACAGGCTAATCGATTTATTGGTCAATTGCAGTTTTTTGCGTATTCTCTGGCGGAATTTGTGTACTGTTACGAGTGAAATGTTCAAAGCCTGCGCAATTTCCTTGGAGCTCAATCCATTTTTAATCAATTCACACACATTAATCTCACGGGGAGATAGCCTGGCCATCGATGATTCCAGGCGCGATGCCAACGGCGAATTAAGATCGGATAGACAGGACTTAAGTAGACACAGGAGCTTGTTTTCTTCATTCCCCACCTTTTTTTGCAAAATCGTCAGGATCGGGAAAACGAGTTTTTCGAGGTTGGAGCGGATATAATTCTGCTGGGATTTTTTTTCATGTTCGAGCTGATTCAATATCCCCCGTACCAGCGACTCCTCGTCCTCTGGATCAAGCGACAAATCCTTCAGGCTTTTCTGGCACGTGCATTCATGCGTTTTCTCAACCAGAAGCAACCCGGCACCGGTGAAATTGCCATCTCGATCTATATGCGGAACTGCATAGATAAAGAGCCGGATCTGATCCCCTGAGTTGGTAGCTGTACTTATCTGGTATTTGGCCACCGATTCACCCTGCTTCAGTCGTGCAGTCAATTGTCTCAGTTTTTGCCTTGTCAGGGAATCGAAAAGCGTTTCATAATGTTTTCCAATGACTTCTTTATTATCACGCTCAAGGAGTTTGCATGCGTTCTCATTAAGCTTTGTTAAGCGCGTGGATCTGTCTATTTCCAAGAAAGGTTGACCGTTAAAACCGGTCATCTCAGCCAAGCGCTCGAAATCATCCATGTGGCTTTTATATTCGGTGATATCCCGGCAACTGAAAAGCAACCTGCCACCCTTGAAGTCAACCGGCCTGGCGGAGAGCAACACTGTTTTTTCATGATTGTATTTATCATTAACTTTCATGCTCTGGTTTACGATCTTCTCGCCGGCTTTCAAGCGGTTTAAATCTATGTTTTCATGCCCGAAAATCCTGTGGATATTGGCAAGTTCTTTGAGTTCATAGACGGTGTAACCAAAAATGCGGTCGATATCTGAGTTCAAATACAGAAAATGCCCCTTCTCATCAGTGACATAAACCGATTCATCCAGGTTAGCCAGCGTCAGGCGATGCAGTTCTTCTGAATGGCTGACCAGGCTGGAGTCTTCAAGCCTCCTGAGATGACTGCTGACAAGTCTGGCAATATCCACCAGTATCTTTTGTTTCTGCTCGTAATAGTTACAGACCTCACAACTCTTTTGAAATGAGTGACAATATACTTCTATGAAGCCCTCGGCAGAACTGCCGTCAGAGAGATTCACCCGCCATCTGTGATTGCATTCGCTGTAACCCGGACTGCGATACTCGAGTCCGTTTCTTACGATCCTGCAGGTGGCCAGATCACTGCAATTCCAGCTCGGGGGGATATTTTCCACCAGCCATTGCAAGAGCTGGCGATCGGGAAGTTTCTGGTCGACTGTCAAAAGCGCTAAACGGCGAAACAATTCCAGGCTACGCACAACCCGCCTGCTGTCGCAGGCATCCCTGCTATCTCCCTCGTCCTCTGATTTGCTCGCCATAAAATGCCTGATTTCTTTTGCCACCAGAGAAGCTACTTCATGATACGATGATTGAGTATAGTCTTCTGACACTGATTTTTCAGATCCGGGAAGGAAGTAGATCTCGACAACGCCCTGCTCGCTTCCCTGGTTGTCGGTAATTTGAACTTCCGCCTTATGATCTGTCAGGTTAAATTCGGGTGACTGAAATTCAACATTTTTATACAGGATTCGAATACCGGACAGTTCATTGTCATCAAAATATTGACCAAGGCTTTCGACCAGGGTCGAAAAAAACTGGCTTAAGCTCACATTGGCCTTGTCGCGCAAAAACAGGATATTGTGCAGGCTGTTGAGCTCTGCCACTTTCCTGCTGAAATCGAAACAGCTCTCATCGTGGTGATCATTACTGACACAGTTTATTCCTTGTTGAACTGCACTGTCACTGCCGTCGCAATTGTCTTCAGGTTCAGGTTTTTCGAGAATGATCTCGTTTAAGCTTTCATTCTTTGAGTTGTCATCCACACGAGAAGACATCCTCTCAAAACGGATCTGCCCGTTTTTTGGAAGGATAAGCCTGGATTGCTTCATGATGCACCCTTTTATTGCCCCGCGGTGTTTTAACGAGAAATTAAAATCAGGGGGAAGAGCGCTAAACCCTTCCCCCCAGTTTTATTATTTAAGCGTGTGCCATGATCGATTCCTTGAGAGTATCAAGATCGTCGACTACCTCATGAGACGCCTTGGCGGCATCTTCCAGGAGCCTGCCGGCCTGTTCTTTGTTGCCGGATTGATAGGCCTTCATGGCATCGTTGGCAAGCTGATGAACCTTGGCATGAGGATTCTCAACCTGCTTGTAAGCACTGTTCTGACCGTATTCATCTTTACCTTCGGCATAATACCATTTCCCGAAACGGCAATTGTGATGATCGACGCTCTTCCAGTGCGAAGCCTGTTTGCGTCCTTCGAGGATATCCTCGAGGTTTTTGATATAGTGCATGTGATCGGTTTTGGCCAGATCGATAATACCCAGATTACCGCCCCTGACACGGAAACGGCCGACCATGGAACGCAGGCCTTCGGCCTGACGGTTGAGCTGTTCGGCCGCTGATGCCGACTGCTCGGCTCCCGCCGCCGTCTCCTTGGTCACGCTGGAGATGTGCTCGACGTTTTTGGAGATCTGTTCGGCCGCGGCAGACTGCTCTTCCGAAGC
>WJMC01000253.1 GCA_014728145.1 Candidatus Zixiibacteriota bacterium
ATATCAGTCATGTAGAAATCTCAACTTTTTCTCGCGTAGATTCAGGCTCTATCTGAACATCAACACCTCGGCCGGATTCTCACATTTTCCAGAAGTAATACTATTCAATACTAATCAACAATCCGGATTGCCATCGCCGTCAGTATCGCAGGGCGGATTCCCGCCGGCGAAGGCATAGTTGATTATGTTTACATATGCCGAAAAAACAATTCCGGTTCACGATCTTGTCAGGATCTACCAGTCCACAAAGGAAGTTACATGCTGACTCAATAAAACCACAATTTGACCCGCCAAAAATAATTAGGCAAGTCTATCGAAACTTCTTGCATTTGTCATCACGCTACAGTAAATTCCCGGCCGGATAATGCAAGGAAGGGTTGCATGTATCAAAAAACTATTACCGTTCTTTTTATTGTTTTAGCCGCAATTCTGGTTTATATCCTGCCAATCGAAAGCCTCGAGGAAGCGCCCCGCAGGTGTTTGGCAATCTTCGTTATGGCCGCTCTTCTATGGATCACAGAGATCATCCCGCTCTATATCACCGGTCTGGCTATTCTATTTGCCGAAGTGGTGTTTCTTAACCCGGTTTTGAAACTACCCTCGGAGACATACTTCAGCCCGTTTTTCTCCAATATAATCGTGCTCTTTCTGGGTGGATTCGTCCTGGCCGACACACTTCACAAGTTTCGCCTGGATGAACGAATCTCGCGCATGATCCTGCACAGGCTCGGTTCCAACCCGAAAACGATCCTTTTGGGGTTGATGATCACCTCGGCCTTTTTGTCGATGTGGATGTCGAATACGGCAACGGCGGCGATGATGATTGCGCTGTCGCTTCCGATCATGAGGGGTATCGATGCCGACGATCCCTACCGCAAGGCATTGATCCTGGGCATCGCCTTCGCCTGTAACCTGGGCGGAATCGGCACTCCAATCGGCACACCTCCCAACGCGATAGCAATCAAATTCATGTCCGATCATGGTATCGAGATCAGTTTCATGCGCTGGGTAATCGCATCATTGCCAATAGCGTTGATCCTGGTTATTGGAGCCTGGCGGATTATCCTCATGATGTATAAACCCAAAATACAGTCTTTAATCATCGATACAAAAACCAGCGAGCCGATTGGCGTCCGGCAAAGACTACTGCTTTTACTTTTTCTGATCACTATCGGTCTCTGGCTGACAACTGAAATCCACGGCATGGCCTCCGGTGTAGTCAGCATGATTCCGATAATAGTCATCTTCGGATCCGGCCTGATGGGTAAATCCGACTTCAAAAACCTGAGCTGGGATATTCTCTTTCTGATGGGGGGCGGATTGACATTAGGTGTGGCAATCCAGGAATCGGGCTTATCCGATTGGGTGATGTCCTATATTAACCTGTCTGCCTTTCCTCAATCCGCCACCAGCGCGATTGTGGCCTTTATTTCCGGCACAATGACATCGTTTATATCCAACACCTCGACTGCCAACCTGCTGATGCCGATGGTGATCGGGATCAAGGGAATGAGCCTGACTGCGGTCTGTATGGCGGTCGCGTGGGCGGCTTCCGCTTCCATGGTTCTGCCGATATCGACTCCGCCCAATGCTATCGCCTACGGTTCCGGTGAGATAAAAATTATCGATATGCTAAAAGCCGGCTTAATCGTGACACTGTTTTCTTTGATCATAATTACCACGCTCGGTTACCTGTGGTGGAAAGTCCTGGGAATTGTATAAGGAGTACTTATGGAATATACTGTAAAAGTAGAAACCTGCCCTAAATGCAAGTCGACAAAAATGAAAAACTACGTCGCCTTCAAGAAGCATAAGCGCATTACAGTCTATGTCGAATGTGCTGAATGCGGTGAGTTCGTAGCACGCTACAGGCTACATCGCTACCTCGACATTAACGAACCTTACGAGTCTTTTCTACACCAGATCTCGATGTTCAAACACGACTCCGGCCGTAAGACATTGAACTCATTCAAGGATTTCATTGCGGATGCCAAAGAGGAATTCAAACAGGTCAAACAAGACTGGCAGACCAAACCGGAGATGCGCAAGATTTACCAGATCTTAGAAGAGACCGGCGACGATCTCTATTCCGACGACGATGAGTTATAATAATTCGCCTAATCTCATCGGGGATTATGATGATGTATCAACCGTGATCCCTTTCTGCGACCTGTAAATCCTTCGCGTTGTTCCATACTCTGTACCATCTCGTTGTATGTAGATTAAGTCTTCATGACTGACTTGCTTAATTGGCATTTACAGTTTCACCGAGATATTACAAGACTTGAGCAATTCCCGCTAAGCACTCGATAATTGAATCAATTAAAGAAATTATCACTTTCGGGATACAAATACCAGTCTATCTATCCCGTACCGGCATCGTGGGAAGACGTTTTTTTAAGCGATGCGTGGTCTCATAAAAAGCCAGTTCAGGGCTCAGGTTGCGGTAAAACAGGCGTTTTAGCGAAAGCAGATTTCCCAGACCATGACGGGCATGCTCAAACGATCCGATTTCCTTAGCAAGCTTGGTCAGCACCGGGCTGAGATCACGGTTGAGAAGCTTGTCGTCGCCGGCACCGGCGGACTTAAGCGCGATATCATGGTAGAGCGTCTGCCAGATCGCCAGCAGGCTGTCGATCTGATTGCGGTCAAAGAAATTGATCATGCCGGTAAATTCCAGCCAGAATTTCTCGAATGATCTGGTGAACAGGTAAGCCAAAAGCGAAACCGCTGTCTCGCGCTGACTCAAAAAGTCGGAATCAGCCAGTTCCTCAGCCCGTGCCAATGAACCAAACGACAAACGCGCCATCAGGTCGGCCTCGTCCGCAGACAGCCCCGCGGACTCACGCAGGTGCAGAGCGATAGCTTCGGTTTCGATGCGTTTAAAGCGTATCTTCTGACACCGGGACCGGATAGTCTCCGGAAGCCGTTCGTAGTTATCGCTGACCAGTATGATCAGGCTGTTTGGGGGTGGTTCCTCGATCGTCTTGAGAAGTATGTCGAAACCGGCAGGCAAAGAAGCCTCGGCACGATCGATAATCGCCGTACGGAAATCACTCTCGACAGGCGCACGAGAGATATGTCTCTGGAAGTCACGGATATCGTCTAAGTGAATTGAAGACGATTTATCGTAGGTCACCGGGCTGTAAGGACTGCTCAGCCTCCGGTCACGATAGTGATTGACATATTTATCACGCTCCTCGCGTCCTTTGGCCGTATCCCTGGTGGGCGGAAGCGGATAGATCAGGCTCAGGTCGGGATGATTCAGGTTGAGAACCCGTTGTTGCTGGTCAGGTTCGAAAGTGGCCCGGTCACCGGCCAAAAATCGCGCACAGACAGCCCGGGCGGTCTTCCATTTGCCACATCCTGCCGGACCATAAAAAAGATACGATGACGCCAGCCTGCCACTCTGGATCAGCCGTTCGAATAGTGCGGAAATCTCAGGTTGTTCAGAAATTTTCTGCATACTTCAAGATACGAAATTGAATCCGTCCGGCAACAGCTTTTGTGTCATTTCAGCCATTCGACCGGATCGAATGATTCCTCGCGGTTGCGCACACCAAAAAACAGGGCCGGACCGACATCGGAACCACTCTGGCCCGAAAGTCCGATGATATCTCCCGCCTCGACCGCTTCACCCCGGACGACGTCGATACGGGAGAGGTGACCGTAAAGTGTGTACCAGCCCTCGCCATGAGCAAGTATCACCATATTGCCAAAACCGCGCAGGTAATCGGCATGAGCCACTTTGCCAGAGACAGATGCGACAACCTCGGTTCCGACTTCAACCTCGATCGCTATACCCGGAAAGAAGGTTTCAGTACCTGTCTGGTTGTCATATTTTCTACCAAAATGCTGAATAATATGACCTTCGACCGGGCGAATCAGCCGTCCCTTCATACGGGGAAATTCAGCTTTGCTATCCCCGCTTCCGAGATCCTCTGTCAACTCAGCAAGTTGCCGGCGGTTTTCTGATGTTTCCTCCAGGTACTGCTGTTTGAGGTCGACATCGCGCTCGATTCGTGTCAAAAGCTTCTGCTTCTGGTTACGTTTCATGTTCAACAGACTTTCTTCGAGGTTTTTGCGTCGGACGAGTTCCCTGGTTTCATCATTAATTCGATTCAGACGAGATTGTTTGCCTTCAAGGTCAGCCTGAATGGCCATGATACTGTCTAGGTTGGTTTTCAGACCATTGACGGTTGCCTTGAAATAATGCGCCTGCCGGGCGGCCTGGTGTATATCTCCCGCCAACACCAACAGCGTGGGGCGCGGACGATAGCTCATGTAAAAGCTCTTGAGATTTATTGCCAGGCTCTCTTTTAACCTGGCAACCGCCTGTTTCTTGCTTTTGATTTCGCCCGTCAACTGCTCGATTTCTGATTGAGTACGGTCCTGGCGTTTTTCCAGCCGGGCGATCAGACGCGAGGTCAGACTGAGTTGTTCCTGTAAAAGATAAACCTGCTCGACCGCTGACTGGCGAACTTCCAGCAAACTGTCGAGTTCCTGCTTCTTGCGGGAAAGCTGTTCGAGATCAAGATCGGAATTACGACTGACTGCTGGGCTTAAAAACAGCAGTAATATAAACACCAATAGATATAATGATCTATTCATAGCTCGGGATCTTCATCGGTTTTACTATCGCCAGTATGATCGAGAGTGCGCTGAATACAATTGCCAGGGCGACCAGTTGCTGGGGCTCGAAAAATTTGACGGCTACAAAATAGCGATCGATGTAATCTGAGGCCATTTTTAAAAGTGCGAAACTAAGCAGTATATTAAATATCGCCGCGCACAATGACCAGAGGTAGACCGGTATACGAATCTCGAATCGGGACAATCCCATAAGATAAAACTTGCCGGCATCCGGCTGATGCTTCAGCCACAGGTGAGAGAGCGTCATCTGGAATAGAAAGATATATGCCGCCACCACCAGAACCATAAACACCGCTGAGACCTTGATAAAGTACGAATTGAAATTTTCGAGTTCCGACAACCATTCCCCGGCGAAGACCGCCTGGTCGGTATGTTCGAACTTCTCGACCTCCTGCTTGAGGATTTCTAAATAGGTGCGGTTCTTGTAATTGTCAGAGGGATAGAAGACCACGCTCATCGGGAGGGGATTGTAACCCAATACACGGGTCGGGTCCTCGCCCAGTATCTCGGTCATCTTGTCCAGAGCGTTCTGGCTGGTAACAACTTCGAGGTGATCGAAACCCGGCTGTGAATTCAGATACATCTTGAGGGTATCCAAAGCCGCTGAATCGACAGTGGGCTCTAGAAATATCTCCAGCGAATAACGGTTCTCGAAACCCTTGACCGACTGTTCCAGATTGTATCCCACCAACAGGAACACTAACCCGATTAAAAGTATCAAGGTCAGCGGAAGAGATGTCTTCAAGATCAGAAACTTGTAGCGATATATGAACCTGAAAGTTTCACCAAGCATATACTTATTCCTTCAGGCTGATCCTCGGCCAGTTAAACATCTCTCCCACCTCGGCAAGAGAAAATGTGAATATTACAGCGCTCCCGGAGTTGACCAGGGCGTTCAAACAGTTTTTCATCCAGATTTTCTTCTCATTATCGAGCGCGGCGAAGGGCTGATCGCAGATTACCAGCCGGGGAGATTTAAGGACAATTCTCAGCATCTCGACCGCCCGGGTCTGCCCCCATGAAAGCGAACTAATCGGTTTACGATTCATCCCCCCCAGGCCGATATCGTAAAGCCTGTCCCGAATCGTATTCTTGTCGACTCTGATTTTAGCGAGTTTCAGGTAGACCTGTATATTCTGCATCAGGTTGTATTTGTCAAACACCAGCGGTTCCTCCAGCATGAATCCGATCCTGCGCCGAAACGCGGTGGTACGAGCTTTTCCCGGAATCAGCTTCAAATGATCCTCGAACCTGATCGAACCATCATAGCCCGGTTTCAACCCGAGCAGAATCTTGGTCAGGGTCGTCTTACCGGAACCGGTCGGCCCGGAGACCATAAGACCGTTCGAAGGACCGATTTCAAATGACAGATTTTCGATCAGAAACCTTCGGTCCGAAAGCCTGTAATTCAGTTTGTCGACTTCGAGTATTGCCATGATAGATTGATAATTGTAAAAAAAACGCCCACAGGCAAGGGATTTTGGTTGACATCAGGTACGTCGCGGGTAGCTTTTATGAAACAAAAAGGAGATCAGCGATGAAATACAGAATCGGTTATATCCTCGTAATCACAGTTACAGCCATGCTTCTATGCGGATGTTCGCAGAAAACGATCGAGGAGATGGAATGGGCTTTTCAGACCAGCAACAC
This sequence comes from Candidatus Zixiibacteriota bacterium, assembly GCA_014728145.1. Classification (NCBI taxonomy): domain Bacteria; kingdom Pseudomonadati; phylum Candidatus Zixiibacteriota; species Candidatus Zixiibacteriota bacterium. Next base: position 6,304 of record WJMC01000253.1, read on the forward strand.
GACTGAAGATATAATGAGCATCAGCTTCGCGGACAAGAATCATGGCTGGGCGGTCACTGCGGATGGCAGTATCCTGGCCACCGAGGATGCCGGAGAAACCTGGACGGCAAAGAAAATAGCCGAAAATCGCCTGACCAGCGTCTGCGCTGTGGACAAGGAAGTTGTCTGGGCGGCCGGTCTCAATGGCAGTCTCTACCAGTCCACTGACGGCGGAGTTGTATTCAAGGATCGTGCTTTCGATCCGGAGGAAAACGCTATCGAGATAGATTTCTGGGACGACGACCACGGTATTATCCTGGCTAACCGTGTGGACAGCGACGGTTCGATCTATGGCACAGTCTTTCGTACCAGCGACGGAGGTGCGGACTGGAGCGAGGTCTATGTCGCGCTGGACAGCGCTACCGCATTGGATATACTCGAGGAAGGCCGGGGATGGATCGCCACCCGGGGAAGCATCTGGAACACTACCGACTACGGCGCAAACTGGGAAGAAAATGTAATTGGAGAGGCTATCTCGATAAACGACCTGCATTTCGATGATTATTCCTACGGTTTCCTGGTGGGAGATTCGGGCACATATTACACATCTTTTGACGGCGGATGGTCATGGGATAACCGGGGAGGCGCATTTCCCGAACGGCACCTGTCTGCACTCGAGTTCACCGATCGCTTCAACGGTATCATCGTAGGACAGGGCGGTATTATCCTTTATACCGTCGATGTCGGCGAGCATTGGAATTTCGATGACCAGCTGACTTCCAGCGACCTCTATGATATCACCTCGGTCAAGAATCGCTTCTATATCTGCGGAGCCGGCGGTACTATTATCAGTATTCACTGATCGCGAAAAATTTGAATAATACAGCTTCTCACCTGTAAGCAATAATGAGTGCGTTTCAATTTACGAGGAGGTAATCATGGCTTACTCAGCAGGAGCGTCAGGAGCTGCGGCGGCGGCCGCCGCAATCGCCCAGGCGATCAAGGCTTCCGGGGCAATCGTTCAGCTCGATCAAGATAATTTTATGAAAATCGTCGGACGTGCGGGCGATCCTGTCGTGGTATGCGCTACAGCCGGTGTGTTTACAAAAAAATATCGTTACCTGACTTCTTATAAGGGATTGTTTTTCTATACCCAGTCTAAAAAGCCGCTGTCATTTTCAGGCAAAGTCGAATCCGTGGTGGCGGAAAAAATCTGGATTCCGGGATAATCACTCAGAGAGCTTTTATTCCCAAAAGGTTTTCACCGCGCCCCAGTTTCCTGCCAAAATCCTCCGCCAGCATGAAGTGGCTCTCATGCGGTCCGGAACCACCCGGCAGGTTGATCGGAGCTTCTACCCCGCCCATCCAGATCATTCCCAGAAAACGCGCGGTAGCTTCCATCGCAAGCTGGAGATAGTTCGAAGAATTCATGACATTTAAACCGGAATGTGTGCTCGCCAGAGCAAGCCCCTTGCCGGCCAGGTCGCTTGAGAAATCCGAGTTGATGAAATCCGAGAAGCGGTCGACATAAGTCTTCAATTTTCCCGATAACTGGTACCAGTAAACCGGCGATACCAGGATGATGATATCAGCGGACAGCATCATTTCCTTGAGCGTGGCCATATCGTCATTACCGGCTTTCGAGAAATCTCCCTTAAGGGCATCTCCAAAGTAATCAGGCCAGACGTCAGTCACGTTGTAATCATATATATTTATTTCTTTTATTTCAGCCTGTTCCGAACCGAGACCGGCCACCAGGCTTTTACCCAGCCTGCTTCCGGTACCGTCTTTATCCGGACTGCCATATACAATTAATGTCTTCATCAGAACTCCTTTGCACAATAGTCA
>WJMC01000254.1 GCA_014728145.1 Candidatus Zixiibacteriota bacterium
ATCACCTTCAGTCCCGGGAAGGACCTCGAAGGAGTGAACGGATAACCGGTCTGGTAGGCCCAGATAACCGACAGGGTCCACCAGTTCGGAATCCTGAAACCAAACAGTTCCGGCTTATCGGTTTTCGACACACCCAGCTGGAGAGAGAATTTCATCTGATGGGTAGCGTCCCAGTTAAGCGGGAACTCGCGAATCGGTATATCATTCTGGTAGAAATTATCGAAATAGTTCGATGACTGCGATGAGCTCTTGCCGTAGGCGAATTGATAAGTGTAAGCGATATCACCGCCGACATAGTTACCCATCTGCTTTTTCAACTCGATCTCCATGCCTCGTGTGCGAGCATAGTCGGAGTTCTCGTATTCCGATCTTGAATACGGACCGTAATTCACTACTTCGGAGTTGACCAGACCGAACAGGTCGTTGTAGAAGCCTGCGATATCGAGAATGTAGTCGTTGGAAAGCGTATACTTCACACCGAACTCATACATGATGTTCTGTTTGAAGTCCAAGTTAGCGTTTCCGACGATACCGGCCGCGCTCGAAGCCTGCGTGGCCCGGCGATACATATACTGATACTCCGGAAGCTGATAGAAATGACCGTAGTTAAAATAAACCTTGGCTTTCTCGGTAATCGGATAACTGATACCGATTCGAGGTGAAATCTTGGTCCGGTCATCCTGGAGAGCGACCGAAACGATATCTTCCTCGATCTGCTGATCTGCATTGTCCGACTGGATGAAGAAGTCAGCACGAACACCGAGACGCGCGATCAGTGAACCGAACTCGAGCTTGAACTGAGTGAACAACGCGCCCTGGTATGGGAAACGGCTGTAGAAATCACGGAAAATACCGCGTTCCGGATAGGGACCGCCGTCCGGATCACCATCGTAGGGGCGGTACGGATACTGGAGGTCGGCCATATGCAGTTCGTTGTACTTGATCTGGAAACCGGACTTGTTTTCCAGTTCCGGGATCAGCTGTTTGGTCAGTTTAAAATCGAGTGTGTTGATCACACTTCGTCGATTGTGATAAACCGCCCACTGGTCGTAGCCAGTGTCGAAAAAGCCGTCTGCCGGATCCCATTTGCCATTATGGTTCAAGTCGACATACGGTTCACCGAATTCGTAGCGGCCATTGGGAGCATCGTAAAGACCGTTGCCATTTAGATCCTTGTATGGCACACCCGGAGTCCAGGGTGAATTGGGTCCGTCATAGCGGGCGTTACGATTCTTATCCATATTGAGCGACGCATCGGACGACGGAATAAATTTGTCGATTCCACGATCATATATACCATTGTTATTTACATCGATAAACGGCTCGCCAAGATTGATATCGCCGTCGGTATACGGTTCCGGGTTGTCGACATTGACCGCAAAACCTCGATCGGCATCATAGCGCCCATTGTTGTTGGTGTCCCAATACAGAAAATCGCCGGCATCCCACTGGCCGTCACCATCGAGATCGACAAACGGTTCACCGTCAGCATTATCGATAATACCATCGCCGTCCCAATCCCAGTAGGTGGTATCGTAACCGCCCTGCGAACCCCAAAAATCCGCGGCATTCCAGTACAGGAGCCCGAGGTCTTCGTAGAAGGTTCCACCCATAGCATCGCCCTGGGTATACTGAGGACCTCCGTTGGGAAGCAGGAATACCGTGTCGCCGGCGACATTGATAAACGGCTCGGGAGCGTCGTAACGGCCGTTGTTGTCGTAGTCAATGTAATACTCCCAATCGGTGTAGAGCAGGTAATCATCCGGATACATGCCCCGCCCCGGCGCCAATCTGCTGTCGGGAAGCGTGAAGTAGGTCTTCTCATAACGGGAAAGAATTACTTCGTAGAATGTCGACTGGTCGATCTGATGGTTGAAAGTGAAGCTCATCAGATGCGATTCTTCTTCGGTGTATGCTTCATTGAAGGGAACATAACGGTAGTCCCATGAAGCACGGGTGTAATGATTGTAGTATTCCCACTGGCCGGTATAGTTCAAAATCATCCTGATACCGGGGGTGGGATTGTACGACAATTTAGTCTGGAAATTGAAAGTGTTGTACTGGCGGTCATTGAAAGTGATACCCAGAAATTCACGTGTCTGGTAGTCACGTCGATGCAGGTTGGGAGCGTACTCATTGAAGTCCAGGTACCCTGTATTCTTGGTGACGTCAAGGTTGATAAAATAAGCCAGCTTGTCTTCCAAAAAGTCAAGTCCCAATGCCGGCAACACTCTCTGCGAGAACAACGGTTCCGGGCCACTCAGGTTGAAGGCAACTCTATCATAGTCAAACGAGTAAGTATTCAACTCGGGTGCGCGGAAATTATCGGTCCAGTACTCGAACCTTCCGCTTGTCAGCTGTACACTGCCCTCACGGGTTGCAACTCGGACCACACCGGTCATCACACTGCCGTACTCGGCATCGAAACCGGCCTTGATGACCTGCACCTCTTCCAGAGCGTTGGAGGTCAGGTTGATACCGACATCGGTAGCGCCCTGTCCGCCGAGAGGGTCGCGTGTCTCCACACCGTCAACGATGTATGAAACCTCACCGGCGCGACCTCCGCGGATATGGATTTCACCGTTGCGGTTGACCACACCTACCTGTGTGGTCAGGATCTGGTCGACGTTATCGACAGGCATCTGCTTGATTTCTTCCGAAGTCACACTGCGGATATTCTGGACCTCGCCGAGACGGATCTCATCACGCTTGGCTGTAATAACCTGCTCTTCTTCTTCCAGAACAGTTTCCTCCATCTCGATCGTGCCCAGCCTGAAAGTTTTATCCGTCAATACCACAACATCTTTGATGGTCACGTTTTTGTAACCGATCAATCGCACAACGACATCATAGGTCTTGGGCGGAATGTTGAGGATAATGAAGGAACCATCCGGCTTGGTCATAGCCCCGATCTTGGTGCCTTTGAGGACCACCGAAACACCGGGCATCCCCTCACCGGTTTTCTTATCCACAATTTTACCTGTTATCTTCCCTGTCAAACCCGCCTGGGCGACAGCAGGAAGCAAAATTAAAATAGTCAGTGCCACCAAAATCCAGGAAAACCTTTTGGCAACCATCATTTGCTAACCTCCTGTATAAAAAGTGTTATTAATACCCTGATTGTGAAACAAATTATTACTATTCGCGTAAACGAAGGTAAACTGATTCAATGCCATCCTAAAAGTCCATTGCACGGGCATTTGAGCATAGCTGTCCTGCCACATTAAAGTACGTAATTAAGGCACATGAGAGCCCGCTTGTCAAGGGCTTTTTAAGCATTTAAACTACCTAATAATATATACTTGAGAACGAGATTTCTGTTTGACCCGGCGACCTTTTTATTCCTCCAGAAGAGGCGCTTCAATTTGCCTGATCCGGTCACACTTTCTCGACTTCAGGGCGGTCTCAAAAGCGTCCTGCATCTGGTCTTCAGATGGCAGACTGCCGGTCATCTCTACAACCGAGGTCAGGCTATCGAGAAGTTCATGTGAACTGCGCAATCCCAAAAAGTAGCGAAAGTCATCGAGATCTGCTGGTTGCACGCGCAGAGATGACTGCACCAGGTATCTGTCGCGCCCCACGAACATTGCGATACCGGCAATCTTTTTGCCATCGGCTACGAGCTCATAGGGAGTCGCACTCAGAAAGCAGGGAAGCTTGCCGATCCCCGAACGCAGAGAAGGCGCCAGCCTCGTTCCCCTTGCTAAATTTACTTTTATATTCAAGTTGTCAAAGAACCCGACCAGCAGGTCCGCGAAATCTTCGTAAATCTGCAGAGAACCTGCAGTTCCCGACTGACCGCTTTCAAGCGGTGCCGCGCATGAAATACAGATATCACCTTTATGGAATATGGCCCTGCCACCGGTAGGCCTCATCACGAAGTCAATTCCATCGCGCTCGACCGTGTCGAGGCAGAGAACTTTTGCAGGCGTTTGATTCTTGCCGAGCGAAATCGCGGGAGGCTCCCAACTGTATATACGCCAGTACGAATTGTTTTCGCCTGAGCCCACAATCTTCAGCAGGTTACGGTCGAGTTGCATATTGTCCACCGCGCTCCGCCGAAAAGTTATCAACTCGCCACAGATATTACGCTTCACGATTATATTCGTTTAATATATATTTTCAAAAACCGTGCCAAATCCCAGCCACAGAACGCATCTTTTAAGAACTGAATTTACAACAACTTAGAGGAAACCGCAAGAATCATTGAAGTTTTTTCACAAAAGTCCTTATCGCAAAAACTGCGACCAAAGCGGGATTGTTTTCATTCGCAGTTATAAGCTCAACTCTTGCAACAAAAAAAGCCCGACGCAGGTATTGCGACGGGCTCAATGAAATCTAATGCTGTTTTAATCTTTTTGAATCTGGTAGTCCTTGATTTTCAACCTCAGAGTAGATTCCGGAATACCCAGCATATTGGCCGCATGTTTTTTGACCCAGCGGTTTTTACGCAGGGCTTCGGTGATATATTTCTTTTCGAACAGGGCGATGTAATCATAGAGCGTGAAATCGGATTCGAATTGTTCGATTTCAGGCAGGTCGACACTTTTTTTAGAGGATCCCTGCTTGAAAAACTTGCGCGACAGGAGCTCTTTTGTGATTACCTTCGAATCACCAGCCAGCAGTACCAGCTTCTTGATCTCGTTGTCGAGTTCACGGACATTGCCCGGCCATGAGAAATTGATGAAAGCCTGGCGAACATCAGAAGATATCCTGACTTTCGAACCGGACTTTTTGAGAAAATGATCTATCAGAAGCGGGATATCATCTCGCCTCTCACGCAAAGGCGGAATCCGGATGGTCATCGCCGAAAGCCGGTAATACAAATCCTGGCGGAAATGCTTTTCTTTCATCATCTCCTTGAGATCGCGGTTGGTTGCAGAAAGGATACGCACATCGACCTTGCGACCGCGTGTGTCACCCAACCGGACAACTTCCTGGTCTTCGATCACCCGCAACAGCTTGGCCTGAAGCGCCATCGGCATCTCCCCGATCTCATCGAGGAAAAACGTTCCACCGTGAGCTTCTTCAAACAAGCCGGCACGGTCGCGGTCGGCACCTGTGAATGCGCCTTTTTTATAACCGAACAGTTCGCTTTCCAGAAGGGTCTCCGGCAAAGCCGCGCAATTGACGGAGATGAAACGCTTGTCCCTGCGGACCGAATTGTAATGAATCGTCTTGGCCAGAAGATCCTTACCGGACCCGGTTTCGCCTTGAATACAGACCGAGATGGGCGAATCCTTGACCTGGATCACACGTTCCAGCATCTTCAGCATGGTCTGACTACCGGTGACTATATTGGGAAAGGCGCAACTGTTTTCGAGTTGCGAACGAAGCCTGAGATTGTCTTCCTCGAGAGAACTCTTTTCGCTTTCGATAGCCCGGAATGCCAGAAGATCGGCAAAAGCCAGGGAGATATTCAATTCGGTCTTTCCAAAATAATCGCCTTTTTTATCGTCATCGTAATCCTTCTGCAGATAGATTACGGCCGACTTGCGGGCACCCAGATCGATCGGGATCAGGATCATGCTGGAGACATCGCTGTATGACTCAAACAGAGCTGAACTGCCGTTGGAAGATGAATACGGCAGTGTAATATAAAATGGACGGAAGCGACCATCGTCGATACCGGCATATCTCATGATATCGGTCAACTGCGGCAGAAGCTCGGAGTCGAACTCATGCCCGGCCAGCATCCTGAAATCACGGCTGTCGAGGTCATATATTCCGACCAGTGCGCGATCGGCATCGACCCGCTTCGATAGAAAGCGCAGGTTCTCGATCAAATCAGCTTTCCTGAGAGTTTGATATTCGGAAGGATCGAGAATCTTACGCACCAGGTTGTATTCGTTTTCTTCGCTGACGGCATGATCGATCATCGCCTTTTCAATTCTCCTGCGGAGACCGTGCACACCCGCCAGGTCGTCTTCATAGCCCGATTTTTCGAAGTAGCGACCGGCCCGCGTGACCACTTCAAAGGCGCGATCGAAATCACCGGCCCGACAAGACAGGTCGGCTGACACCAAATCGGCCACGGCGCGGTAATATGAGTTGCCGATTTCATCGAAAATTCGGCGTGCCTCATTAAGATGACGCTGACACCATCTCAACCGGCTGTCGTCTTTTGAAGAGACCTCGATCCCTGCAAATGCCAGGTGGGTTCGTGCGACTTCGTACTTGTCAGAAACTTTTTGCAAAAATGCTTCAGCCCGGGAGAAGTAATCCTCTTCGTCGTCTTTCAGATCATGATTGAGGGAAACCAGGGCCAGGACCTTGAGGCATCCCGCTTCCTCAACTGTTTCGCCGATATTGCGCGCGATTTCGAGCCCCAGGCTGGCGTCCTGGTAAGCCTTTTTGTAATTCTTCAAGACCAGGTAAACTTCCGCCCGACGCCTGAGTGTCTGTGAACGAAGAGTGTTGTAGGCAGTGCTCTTCTCGGCCATGCGAATCGCCATGTCGTAGTTCTTAAGGGCCTGATCGAACTCATTGAACTCAGCGTGATAATCACCCAGGTACTCATACAGAATACCTTCCTCACGCTTGAGAACGTTTACTTCCAGCAGGTTCTTGACTTCCGCGAAGCAATCCTGGCAGAGCTTGCGATCACGCTTACGGATACCAATATATCCCAGTGATAGGAGGTTTCTGATCAGTGAAGAGACCACTTCGTGACGACGATTGTGGGCGATACAGTCGCGCAGGATATCTTCGGCCCGATCGAGATCGCCCGAGAGTATATAAACACGTGCGAGGTTACCGTAATAGCGATAAACGCTGATTTCGGCCTGGAGATCATCTTTGGCGGTCGCCTTGAAGCTGTCGATGGTATTTTCGAGATACCTGGCCGACTCCACATAATCGCCCTGGATAAACTTGATATGAGCGAGCCGGTTGTAACAATAGAAAATACCGCACTTATCTCGAATCCTTCGCCAGGTAGCCAGGCTGTCACGGGTAAATTGTTCGGCCTGTTCGACATTACCCATACTGATAAAGATCTTTGCGATCAATTGCTGGAGATTGCCGATTTTCTTATTGTCGGATGAGGATCGGTAATAATCGAACGAAGCCTGAGCCTTACTGAGCGCTTCGTCATATGCGAGCTCAGCCGCCAGAACCAGTGCCTCATAATAATCCAATTCGGCACGAATCTGAGCCGTCGGATGCGTATGACCCGCCCGGATAGAGCCAAACAGCTCCTTTGCCCTTTCCAGCTTGCCCTGGTAAATCAAAGATTCGACTTGTGCCAGTCTATCCAGGTCAACCTTATGCTTGTTCGAGAGGTCAGATTTCATGATACTCGTTCAGTTAAAGATTTAATTGCTTGTACAGACCAAACGATTTCTTGCCTGCGTCTGTTGACTTCTCAGCCTTCTCATAAGTTCTGCTTTCAGGTCGCTCCTGAGGCTTGTCACCGACCGGATCGCGGAACAGCCTGAGGAACCAATCCCAGAAACTGCCGCCATCGTCGACATCATCCTCATCACCACTGCCATTCTTGGTGCCGGAATTACCATTCAGGGACTGATGACTGGTGTCGACAAACTTGTTGTCATCCCAGGGATGGTCGAGGGCAAACCCCTCCGTGGACATCAAGAGGCAAAAGACAAGAGCAAGCAGAACAAGGCCGCCTAACCTTGCACGTTTCATTTATCTACCTCCGTAAAAGATTTACGAAAAACTTAGTCAAGTTAAAGAGGGTCGGAATAACGGGATACACCTTCCCACTTTCAAAAAATGTATTTTATATGTATTGTCAAGTACTTTTTGATTCTGTCGCACAACAGCTTGCCCCACAAAAGAATATATGTGTTGTGCTGAGAACGGCATAGGCGCAGTTTCTGCGCTGGGTTTCATAGGTTATAACACACACCACAAAAAAAAGTGCCGGGATTTGTTTAGATCCCGGCATTTTTATCAGATAACCTGGTTTTCTCGCAGTTTCGCGAAGAGTTTGTCGGCGAGTTCCTCGGGGGTTTCACCTTCGATGATTTCTCCAGCTGGTCGAGGCGGGGGATTTTCCGCTTTGTCAAAATTGGAACTCGACTTTTCGCCGACCTTGGCCTGGTCGAGACCTATATCAGCCGCGCTGAGGTTTTCAATCGTGGCTTTCTTGGCCTTCATTTTGCCTTTTAATGATGGCAGGCGGGGTTCATTGATTTCCTTGACAACCGAAACCACAGCCGGCAAGGTCAACTCGACCACGTCGTGACCATCCTCGGTCGTCCGTTCGAGCGTAATCGCTGAATCACCGATTTCACTGATCTTGCGTACGAACATCGCCTGAGCAATCCCGAGTCTGCCTGCCAGCGCGGCCGGGACCATGGCATCATCGCTGTCGATCGCCTGCTTACCGCCCAGGACCAGATCGAATTCGCCGATCTTATTGATCGCGGCCGCCAGGATCGCCCCGACAGCCTGGTTGTCAGATCCCTCAAAGGTCGGATCAGAAACCAGCACAGCCTTGTCGACACCGAGTGAGAGTGCCTCGCGCAGGGCGACTTCGCTCTCTTTGCCACCGACCGAAACAGCCGTAACAGTACCGCCATGCTGTTCCTTGATCTTGAGAGCTTCTTCGATAGCATAAGAATCGAACGGATTAATAACTCCGGGTCCTTTAGGAAGTACAACTTCACCTTTATCCTGATCGACATTGACCAGGGCTATTTCCGGAACCTGCTTGACAATCACTATTGTATTCACATTTCCTCCAGTCTATCATAGAAGTCTTTCTGTTCGTTAACTAATTTTTCGAGTTTACGCAAGCCTTTTCGAGCGGCATGTTGCTCGGCTTCTTTTTTTGACATCCCCGAACCGGTGCCCAGACGCTGGCCATTGATATATACACCCACGGTAAACTTCTTGCGGTGATCGGGACCCTCGGTTTTGAGAATTTCATAACGGGGCGAGATGGCCGCGTCAGCCTGTGTCCGTTCCAGAAGCTCACCCTTGTAATTGCGCAATGACTGGTCATTCAAAATTTCCTCCATATGGGCCAGGAAATGAGATGAAATAAACCTGCGTACAGAGCGGATACCGCCGTCGAGATAGATCGCGCCGATAATAGCCTCGAGACAATCGGCGATAATCGAGTTGCGTTCCCGTCCACCGGCCAGTTCCTCCTCGCGGGAGAGCCTGACATACCTGTTGAGCTCTATCTCACGCGAGATCCTGGCCAGGGTATGAACGTTGACAAGATGCGCCTTGGTAGTGGTCAGCTCACCCTCTTCCATCGGTTCGAAGCGCTTGAAGAGTTCCTCGGCGATGATCATCCCCAAGACCGAGTCGCCCAGAAATTCAAGCCGTTCGTAGGATGGAAAAGGTGCCCGTGGTTCGGTCTGAGTGTAAGAACGATGAGATAAAGCTTCAGCCAAAAGCTCGAGCTGTTTAAAGCGATGCCCGAGCTTCTTCTGAATTCTTCTGAATGTCTTGCGATTGTAAAAGTGGGAGGGTACTTTCGAACCTAAGCCGAAAAAGTTCAAGCTCAACCTCCCTTGTAAAGTTTATTCGAAACGCTTCAGGACCAGACTGACATTGTGACCGCCGAAACCGAATGAGTTCGAGACGGCTATATCGATATTGTAATCACGGCCCTCGTTGGCTACGTAGTCGAGGTCGCACTCCGGATCGGGATTGTCCAGGTTCACTGTCGGATGCAGGTAGTTGTTTTTCATCTGCAAACAGACAGCCGCGACCTCTATCGCGCCGGCTCCGCCCAGAAGGTGACCTACCATCGATTTAGTCGAGTTGGCCGGAATCTTACCGGCTCTATCTCCAAAGACAGTCTTGATCGCCAGTGTTTCGGCGATATCACCCAAACCGGTCGAGGTACCATGAGTGTTGATGTAATTTATATCCTCCGGTTGTAAACGAGCTGACCTGATAGCCGCCTTCATGGCCCGCGCGGCTCCTTCACCTCCCGGTGAGGGGGCGGTGATATGATGAGCATCGCAGGAAAGACCCGCCCCGATCACTTCAGCGTATATTTTCGCTCCACGATTTTGGGCATGTTCCAGTGATTCGAGTACCACCGTACAACTTCCCTCGGCTATCACGAAACCGTCGCGGTCTTTGTCAAACGGTCGCGAGGCTCGTTCCGGCTCATCGTTGCGTGTGCTTAAAGCCTTGGCGGAACAGAAACCCGCGAAAGATGCGGGAGATATTGCCGCCTCTGCACCTCCGCTCACAACCACGTCGGCATCACCGCGTTCGATCGTATGAAGCGAGGCCGCGATCGAGTTCGAGGACGATGCGCAGGCTGAAACAGTGGCGTAGTTGGGTCCCTTGAGGTTGTACTTGAGCGCGATCATACCGGAGGTCATATCCGGGATCATCATTGGGATAAAGAAGGGTGATACCCTTCTGGGTCCTTTGGCAATCAGTGTCCTGATCTGATCCTCGAAAGTGATTATACCGCCAATCCCGGAAGCATAGATACACCCGATCCTGTCGGGGTCCTCCTTCTTTAGATCGAGGGCCGCATCCTTCAACGCCAGATCAGCCGAGCCGATCGAGTATTGTTGCACCAGGTCGGTGCGACGGGCTTCCTTTTTCTCCATGTAATCGGTGATTTCAAAGTCCGGTACTTCCCCGGCGACCTTTGAGGTGTAATCCTCGATTTCAAAGCGCGTCACCCGCCTTATCCCGGATTTGCCGCTTTTTAGTCCGTTCCAAAACTTCTCCTCGCCTGTTCCCAGGGGAGAAACTATCCCCAGCCCGGTTATTACACAGCGTCTTGGTTCCATGTTCACTCGGAAATATGGTTTTGGATGTAATCTGTTGCTTCACCGACGGAAGTCAGCTTCTCAGCTTCTTCATCCGGGATCTCCATCCCGAATTCCTCTTCCAGGGCCATCACCAGCTCGACTGTATCGAGCGAATCGGCACCCAGATCGTCGACAAATTTTGCCTCGGGAGTGACCTGTTCGGGATTTACTCCAAGCTGCTCTACTATGATCTCCCTGACTTTTGACTCGACTGACATCAAAACCTCCTGTTTATTTTACATTCCAATAATTATCACATCAACAATCCGCCGTCGACCTGGATGACCTGGCCGGTAATATAAGAAGCCAGATCTGAGGCCAGGAACAGGGCGGTATCCGCGATATCCTCGGGTGTCCCGGGACGTTTTAGCGGTATATTATCCAGAAACGCCTGCCGGGCCGCCTCCGGCAGACTTTCAGTCATCTCAGTCTCGATGTATCCTGGGGCAATCGCGTTGACAGTCACACCCCTCGAAGCCAGTTCTTTGGCCGATGACTTGGTCAAGCCTATCAAGCCTGCCTTGGAAGCAGAGTAGTTAGCCTGACCGGCGTTACCCATGAGCCCGACAACTGAGGAAATATTTATAATTCGTCCGGATCGTTGTTTGAGCATAATCCTGGCGGCCGACTGAGTGGCCAGAAAAGCACCCTTGAGGTTGACTTTCAAGACGAAATCCCAGTCCTCCTCCTTCATACGCATAAGCAGGGTATCGCGGGTGACACCGGCATTATTCACCAGAACATCGACCGAACCAAAATGCTCCTTAGTCTTGTTCATCAGTTCAGATATCTGCTCCGGGTCGGATACATCGCAGACCACAGAGATAACTTCCCCATGTTTTTGCAATGCGGACTTGGCCTTACTTAATAGTTCTTCACTTATATCCGAAAGCACGAGATGGGCACCTTGCTTGATGAATCGCTTAGCAATTTCAAATCCGATCCCGCGACCGGCACCGGTCACTACCGCTGTCTTTTTGTCGAGCATCATTGCTTATCCGCCCCCGCTGAAACTGAATCCAAAAACTTCTGCATATCCTCGAGATGATCGATATTTTCTATCTGAACTCCTTTGAGGGTTCGCTTGATCAGCCCCGAGAGAACTTTGCCGGGTCCTATTTCGACAAACCTGGTAACACCTTCAGAGTGCATCTTCTCGAGTGACTGACGCCATAAAACAGGAGAGGTAATCTGTTTTATGAGAAGCTCGCGCAGTTTATCCGGATCGCTTTGCGGCTCGGCTTCGACATTGGTGACTACATCAATCCGCGCTGGTTTGAACTCGATCTCAGCGAGGACTTCCGCGAGCGGTTCACCGGCCGGCTCCATCAAAGGTGAATGAAACGCGCCGCCTACTTTCAGGGGCAGAGCTTTTTTGGCGCCGAAATCTTTGGCAACCGCGACTGTTTTTTCTATCGCGGAACGGTCACCTGAGAGAGCTACCTGTCCGGGTGAATTGAAGTTGGCAGGTTGAATAATTCCAGCTTTCGATGCTTCCTCGAGAAGCTTTTCGAGATTTTCGCCCTCGCATCCGATCAGGGCGGCCATAGTGCCGTCTTTGGCATCGCAGGCTTTCTGCATCAGGCGACTGCGCTCCCGGACCGCCAAAACCGCGTCATCGAAAGACAGCACACCGGCGGCGTACAAAGCGGAAAACTCACCCAGTGAATGACCGGCGACAAACCGTGGCTTTTCCGGCAACTCGTCCATCTTGGCGAGTACCACCAGTGAATGAACCAGTATCGCCGGCTGGGTATAGGCAGTCTGGGTTAATTTCTCCATCGGCCCGTTAAAGGACACATCCGCCAGGTCATATTCGAGGATGTCCGAAGCGCGTTGATAGAGTTCCTTCACGGTCGGGGAGGAATCATAAAAGTCCTTGCCCATGCCGACATACTGTGAAGCCTGTCCTGGAAATAGAAAAGCTGTTTCTCTCATATTCTTCTCACCCAAATTTCGAATTATTTAACAATTAATGGCATCTTTGTCAATCCAAATCTAAATCTCGATTTGAAATCCAGCTTTTTATCGAGCGTGAAATTTGATCAATGCAGGCGCAAAAATCAGGCTCGTATCATGTCTTAACCTCGGTCCAGGCTCACCATTTGACCAGAGCCGCTCCCCAGGTCAATCCGCCCCCGAAAGCGACCATCAGGACAACATCGCTGTCTTTAATAAGTCCTTTGCGCCTGGCATCATCCAGAGCCAGGGGAACCGAGGCGGCGGAAGTGTTGCCGACTTTTTCGATATTGTAATATACTTTGTCGCGTTCAATTTTCAATCTCCTGGCGACGCCGTCGATAATACGTATGTTTGCCTGGTGTGGAATCAGCCAGTCAATCTGGTTGACCGTCAGATTAGATTTGCGCAACGCAACCCGGGCGGCATCGCACATGGCGCGCACTGCCAGCTTAAAGATCTCGTTTCCCTGCATATGTATATAGCGACCGCTGGCATTGACATTATCACTTGTGAAAGGTTCTGCCACTCCCCCCACAGGAACCCATAGAAGTTCTTTTTTGGTGCCGTCGGAATTCAGATACGATCCTAAAACTCCCCGGTGGCTGGCTTCATATTTTTTCTCGATCACGGCCGCCCCGGCACCGTCGCCAAACAGCACGCATGTGGAGCGATCGCTGAAATCCAACAGGTGGGTAAGCTTTTCTGCCCCGACCACCAGGATTCTTTCGTACTCATCGGCAATCATCATGGCTCGCCCGATATTGAGAGCGTGTATAAAACCCGCGCAGGCGGCGGCAATATCGAATGCGGCCGAATTTACAGCACCGAGTCTGGCCTGGATCAATGTCGCGGTGGATGGCAGGCTGTAATCGGGAGTGATTGTACCGACAACAATCATATCTATTTCAGCCGGGTCGCAGCCGGAGTCCTCAATCGCGCGGCTGGCGGCCTGGTATGCCATATCCGCAGTAGTTTCACCCTTTGCGGCGTAGTGCCTGTTTCTGATACCGGTCCGGCTGACGATCCATTCGTCGGAAGTATCGAGTGTCTTCTCGAAATCGAAATTGGAAACTTTTTTTTCGGGGATATAGCTTCCGGTTCCGGTTATTACCGCGTTGATGTGTTCACTCAAGGCTTAACTTTCTCCAGAACGGCTGACTCGGTCAATTTAGAGCGAATATGGTCGTTGACCGACTTTTTAACCATGCGTGAAGCCATCTTGATCGCGTTTTTGATCGCCCTTGGAGAGGAAGAACCATGACATATAATCATCACGCCATTGACTCCCAAAAGGGGAGCTCCGCCGTAGTGAGAATAGTCGAACATATTTCTCATACGCATCAGAAAGGGCGCCATCAAAAACGCGCCGATCCGTGAGAACAGGTTTGACGACACCTGGCGCTTGACTTTGCTGAACAGAAATGGCTTGATAGATTCACCGAACTTCAGAAGCACATTACCGGTAAAACCGTCAGTGACAATCACGTCAGCGGTCCCGCGCAGGATATCATTGCCTTCTATATTGCCAATAAAATTCAGCGACGACTCTTCGAAGAATTTATATGCCTGAATAGTAGAGGTGTTACCCTTGATTTTTTCTTCGCCGATCGAAAGCAGGCCGACACGCGGCTTTTTGATCTGATTGACATAGGAACAGTATATCGAACCCATCTGGCCGAACTGGAACAGCTGGACCGGCGGGGTATTGACATTGGCCCCGACATCCAGCATGAAAGCGTCCCGTTCACCTGCGGTTGGAAACGAGGTAGCAATGGCCGGTCGGGCGACTCCTTCGAGAGTGCCCAGTGTCAGCACTCCGCGCGCCATAAAAACCCCGGTCGAACCAGCCGAAACGACCGCGTCAACTTCACCCTCCTTGTGCATCTGGAGAGCCACAGCCAGAGAGGAATTGCGCTTTTTCATCCCTCGGCTGACCGGTTCATCCATCTCGACCACGTCGGGAGCGTCCACGAACTCGATAGAAACTTCACGGATTTTGCGACGTTTCTTCTTGTAACTTAAAATAAGTGAATCCCAGGCCTCTACCAGAACCTGCCGACGCCCGATGACATAGATCTTGAGGCCGTTTTCGGTATTGTCCTGGAGGTACTCGAAGGCTCCCCGCAGGATCACCTTGGGACCCAGATCGGATCCCATCGCATCCACTGCAATTTTTAAATTCCGTTTCAATTATGCCCTTTAGTCAGTTGCAGGATTGATGATTTCACGGCCATTGTAATAGCCGCAGTGCGGACATATGTGATGGGGCAGTTTTTTTTCGCCACAATTATCACAGGCGGTCATACTGGGCACATCCAGTTTCCAGTGTGTCCGGCGTTTGCGACCGCGGGTCTTTGAATGTCTTCTCTTCGGTAATGCCATTATAAACTCCTGAAGATCAGTTTTGCTTTCTGGTCAATTCTTTTAACTTTATCCAGCGTGGATCGATTTTTTCATCATCGCATTCGCAGGAGTGCTCATTTTTATTTACCCCGCAATTAGGACAGATACCAGCGCAGTCTTCACTGCAGAGTGGTTTCATCCCGGTTTGCAGGATCACCTCCTCGCGCAACAGTGGCGCCAGGTCAAATTCGGTCGTCGTATTTGGCAGGTAATAGTAATCATCAGTATCCTCGTACTCATCAGATTCGGCAATTTCTTGATCAACAAGATTCAGCACGAAAACGAGCTTGTCCGAGAAAACCCTGTCAAACTCTTCGGCACAACGGGCGCAAACCAGGCGCACCGGCACAGAAAAACGCCCCTTGAAAACAACCTGTTCCTTGATGCGGTTTACATCCGCCTCTAATTCGAGCTTTCCGGCAATGGTGACTCCCTCGTAATTGAGTTCGAATTCATCCGCAGGCAACTCGAATTGTTTGTGAGCTACACCCTCTTTCAGATTTTTTAAGTCCAGAATCATAGCCATAAGCCTAATATTTTACTATTTTCCTAAGTACTGTCAAGTGATTTATATTAAGCAAAGGTAAGAGAATCCTGATTTTATCCTTGTTTTCGCCCCGATTTTAGCTTTTGCCCGAAATATCCGTCCAAAACAGAATTCCGCGCAGTCATTTACCAGATTGAACCGAGTGTCCGTCGGTTTGTTCCCATTACCGAATGTATTCCGGTTGAGGCGGTATCCGGGAACTTTTCTTCACGGTTGCCTGTATATAGTTTGGAAATTAAATGTTGACACTGTTTGATTGGGTATTATCATTAATCGAGGAGCGTGAATGAACCGCGTTAAGACAGTCTTATTTCTAACTGTACTGACAGTCCTGTTTCTGATAATCGGGGGATGGCTGGGCGGTCGCAACGGCATGATGATCGCCTTTGTGTTTGCCCTGGTTATGAATTTTGGCTCGTACTGGTTTTCAGACAAGATCGTCCTTGCCATGTATCGCGCCCAGAAGCTCGATACCGATTCTAACCATCGACTGGTCAGGATTGTCCGCGACCTGAGCACCCGTGCGGGTTTGCCGATGCCCCGGGTTTATATCATACCCAAACCTTCCCCGAACGCGTTCGCTACCGGCAGAAATCCCAAACATGCCGCGGTGGCCGCCACCCAGGGGATTCTGGATATTCTCGACGATGATGAGCTCGAGGGAGTTATGGCGCATGAGCTGTCACATGTTCGCCATTATGATATCCTGATTGGTTCGATCGCGGCTACTATTGCGGGAGCTATTTCAATGATGGCCATGATGGCACGCTGGGCGGCCTTTTTCGGCGGTTACGGCGGTTCCAGCGATAACCGTGGCGGAGGCAACATCATCGGATTACTGGCAATGAGCATCCTGGCCCCGATCGCCGCAATTCTGGTCCAGAGCGCGATTTCCCGTTCCCGTGAGTATATGGCCGACAAAGGTGGTGCAGAGCTTTCGCATAAACCCCTGTCATTGGCCTCGGCCCTGGAGAAACTGCAACGCGCGGCACAGCGCAAGCCCATGGGCGCCAACCCGGCAACCGCGCATATGTTTATCGTCAATCCGCTTTCCGGTAAAGACCTGATGTCTTTATTCTCTACTCATCCGCCGATGGAAAAACGGGTTGCCAAATTGCGGAGCATGGCTCGTGGAATCTGATTCTGAGCAACCTCGAAAAACGAACCTGCGATATTCGGAGGTGGTAGCCGACGATGAGTGATTTTTTCTACCACCTCGCGATAATTATATTTCTACTTATCCTCAGTAGCCTGATTTCAACTTTCAAAAACGCAATCCTGCTCGCGCGAAAAAGCGAACTTGAAGATCGCCAAAAACAGGGTGACTTGAGGGCCGTAAAAGCTCTCAAGCTCGGTGACGATGAGGAACAGCTGGGCCTGACAGGCCAGATTCTCAACACCGTATTTTTTCTCTCGATAGCGGTCTTTGGAAGTTTCTTCTTTTGCGACGACATAAACCTTTTAATCAGGAGAATGGCCGGATCTGTACCGGAACAGATCTGCTCGATTGCCAGCCTGCTGGTTTTTATCTTTATCGCGGCCCCTGTCAACCTGCTCATGATCGAGACTCTGCCCCGCAAAATCGCTGAAAATGCGGGAGTTTCTCTGGCATTGACGGCTTCTCCGATGATGGCCCTGCTGGTTGGCATAACCTCGCCTTTCAGGTACCTGTTTGGAGCAATGACAGATTTGACAGCGCGCCTGGCACGTTCGCGCAGAGAGCAGAACCAAGATGGCGTAACCGAAGAGAAAATTATCGAGATGATCGATGAGGCAACGCAGGAGGGTGAATTCAGCAGAGCGGAGCAGGCACTGATCAAATCGGTTTTCGAATTTTCCGACACGACGGCGATGCAGTGTATGACCCCCCGGACGGATATCTCGGCAGTTTCGATTGAAGATCCGATCGAGAAAATAATGGCTTTTGTGCGTTCTGAGGGATACTCCCGTTACCCGGTCTACCGCGGGGATTTCGATCATATCATCGGGGTACTGTTTTCACGTGATATCGTCAACCTGCTTCTGGACAACAAACTGTTTACATTCCAGGACTTGATCCGCCCGGCTTATTTCGTACCCGACTCAAAAAAGGTATCTGAAGTGCTGGCGGATTTCCAGAGCAAGCAGGTACATATGGCGATCGTTCTGGATGAGTTCGGGGGCACAGCCGGGATCATCACGATCGAGGATATCATCGAGGAGATAGTCGGTGAAATCCAGGATGAGTACGACGAAGAGGAGGCGCTCTTCAAACGTCTCCGGCCAAACCTGGTCGAGGTCAACGCGCGCATGGATGTCGATGATTTCAACGAACGTTTCCAGTCGGATCTGCCCGAAGATCAGGCTGATACGATTGGCGGTTTGATCTTCACTGTGCTTGGAGAACTGCCTCTTATGAGACAGAGAATCAAAATTGACTCGATCGAATTCCAGGTGCTCGCGCTGGATGGCAACCGAATTGATAAAGTTCTGGCACGAAAACTGTTTAGTTCCGACGACAAACCCGGCGGTGATTAGCACAATTTAAAAAATAGTTATTGCCTGGACCGAAGCTTGGCTCTGATCCGGTCAGAAACCTTCTCTTTTAGTTCCGGGTCGCGGTCGAGCCTGCGTTTCACAATCGTCACGAAATCTTCAAGAACAGCTTCCAGCTCTAAATCATCATAAACCGAAAGACGGTCATCTGACAGGAAACGTGGTGTGGATTTAAAATGCGATATGACTTCACTCAGGCTGACCTCAGTATTCACTTCGTAGCGCCCTTCTTCTGCGGGTAATTTTCCCTTAACTGATTCGATCAAATGGTAAAGCAGGTATTCTTTGTCGGTATGATTTTTCGAAAGCTCCGCCAGGGTATGAAATAGCACCGTTTCGAATTCGCTTCCGAAGATTTCGATCACCTGTTTACGGCGATACCTGATTGTGCACATCAGGATATTGACAGCAATCTGATCGGAGTTCATGTAAACAAATAATGCTATCAGACGAGATTTCGCAACATGATTCTGACTATAAAAAAGGCCTCCCACAATATATGGAAGGCCTGCATGAGTATCTAATGATATTAGAGTTCAATCATATCGATCACGGTCACATCACCGTATTTCTGCAACTGCGGTTCGACATCCTCCCTTTTGCCAACCACAACGATCAGCATATTGTCGGGATCGATGTAGTTTTGAGCGACCTCCTGCACATCCTCGCGGGTTGTGCTCTCGATTCCCTGCAGGTAACGATTGTAATAATCCTCACCCAGTTCATACAGCAAAATCGTCTCGATGTAATTGGCGATATTGGCAGGTGTCTCGAACTGAAGCGGGATATAACCGGTGTAGAAAGACTGCGTATTGTCAAGCTCTTCCTCAGTTATCCGGGAATCTCTGATCTTCTCCAACTCAGCAAAAATAAGGTCAATCGCTTCTGCGGTCGATTCGTTTTTAGTGAAAGTAGTCACCTTGAAAGCGCCGGGATACCTGTTGTAATCGAATGAAGAACCGATTCCATAGGTCAGACCGCCTTCGCCACGAACCTCTTTTGTGAGACGGGAGGCAAACCCCCCGCCACCCAGGATGTAATTCATGACCCTCAGGCTGAAAGCATCCGGATTAAAGCGATCGATACCGCGATGTCCGATTGAGATATAAGACTGGGTGGCGTCCGGTTTGTCGATCAGGTAGATCTCGTAGCCGTTTATCGCGGGCATCGAAGGCAGATCGACAGTGACCGGAGTGCCGGCTTTCCACTTGCCGAAATACTCTTTGGCTTTATTAAAAATATCCTTCGGTTCAACATCGCCAACCACCAGAAGGAACCCGTCATTGGGGATGAAGTACTTATGGTAATATTCCTTGATATCATCAGAGGTCAGCATCAGCATCGTCTCGGAGTTGCCGATAAACGGCAGGCCATAGGGATGATCACCGTACAGGTAATGTGCGAACTGCTGATCGCGGATCGTGGTCGGATCGTTCTTCGACTGCTCGATCGCGCCCACGATCTGGTTTCTCAGACGCTCAACTTCTTCATCATCGAAGACCGGGTTGATACTGATATCTGACATCAGGTCGAACGCGATCTCGAGATGTTTGCTCAAAACGGTCGAGCTGACATAGAAGGCATCCTTATCAGCGCTGGCTCCGAGCCTTCCGCCGACGAAATCGATTTCCTCGGAAATCTCGTTGGCAGTCCGGCTGGTGGTGCCTTTGCGAAGAAGACCTGACATCAGGTTAGCCAGCCCGGCAGTTTCATCGTTTTCATAGATTGAGCCACCCGGGATGACCAGCTTCATTGTCACCACAGGAGTCTCGTGCTGTTCGATAACGTAGACATCCAGACCATTATCCAGGGAGGTCTTTTCGATTTCGGGCATCTCGATTTCCACCGCGCTGGCAGGAATAAAGGCCACGCACAAAAGTGCAATCCCGATATATAGTGTATACAGTCTCTTACTCATTATTTCACCTCTGTTTAAAACCCGATTTCCATTGCACCGGCCGATGATTCCGGCACGAGCGTAACCACAGTTCGTTTTCTTTCATCGAAATACTTCTTGGCAACTTCCATCACATCTTCAGCGGTCACTGCCATATACTTGTCGATCTCATCGAACATCAAAGTATAATCATCGAAAATTGTTTCATAG
>WJMC01000255.1 GCA_014728145.1 Candidatus Zixiibacteriota bacterium
CTGTCAAACCATTTTCAATCCTGATCAACTTGATTCTGATGGAGATGGTAATGGTGATGCCTGTGATAACTGTATTCTGGTCGACAATAATGATCAATTAAATTCAGATACTGACAGTTTTGGCGATCTATGTGACAACTGCCCTACCATCGACAATGAAGATCAGGCTGATGCTGACTCCGATGGCGCCGGTGATGCCTGCGATATCTGCCCTAATCATGAGCTCGATGACTGCTGTGATCCAGTCGGTATCAATAATCCACCGGAAGTCATCTCTGCTTCTGCAGATACAGTTCAGCCCTCACCCGATGAATATATCTATGTCGCTGATATGACTGATCCCGACTGCGATGGCACTGAATTAACACTGGCATTTGAGAACCTCCCCTCATGGTGCACAGTCAATGCCGATACTTTGCGGGGCTATGTTGCCTGTGATTACGCTGATACCTCTTTCAGTGTGATAGCTTCAGATGGTGATATAGCAGATACTCTTGTGGTTTCCCTGATAATCGATAATTCCAACCAGGCTCCAGAGATCACTGATACTACCAGCTATGTGGAAGTCAAGAACAAGACAGAATATACTTACTATCCCGCCTTCTCAGATCCAGATGATGCTGTCCATGTAATCAGCTATCCTTCCTATCCAGCTTGGTGTACAATCCAGAATGATACAATAGTTGGCACCGCTCCGGACTCATTAACTACTCAGGAGCTATTAGTTATTGTTGCAGACTATTGCCAGGCTGATACATTGTCATTCGATGTTTCTACATTTGTATGTGGTGATGCCAATCATGATGGTATAGTGGATGTCTCCGATGCTGTGTATGTCATCAACTACGCTTTCGCGGGAGGTCCGGCTCCTGATCCCGAGGAATCCGGTGACGCTAACTGCGACGGCAGTGTGGATGTTTCAGATGCCGTATATATCATCAACTATGCCTTCGCCGGCGGGAATCCGCCCTGCGATACTGACGGTGATGGCAATCCGGATTGTTGATTAGTATTGAATAGTATTACTTCTGGAAAATGTGAGAATCCGGCCGAGGTGTTGATGTTCAGATAGAGCCTGAATCTACGCGAGAAAAAGTTGAGATTTCTACATGACTGATATCTGTGCCAGGTATACTGATTCAGACACTTGCTTAAAAGCGTATTGGTTGTTTATTTGTGAAACAAGATATCAGTCGCCGAGGCGGTGGCGTACGATCGTACCGTTGCAGATATAGATCACGTCTTCGGCGATGTTGGTGGCCAGGTCGGCAATCCGTTCCAGGCACCGGCTGACGTGCATTATATCAATATAGGCATTCATCTGGTCGGGATTCTCGCGGATTTTATCTTTCAGGATATCATACATACTGCGGTTGAGGTCATCGACCTCATCGTCAGCCTTGCAGACGCTATACGCGGTGTCCGGATTCATATTTACCAGCGCCTGGAGACTCTTATCCAGCATTGAAACTGACTTTTCCGTCATATCATCGAAACTTTTGAAATCGATACTGAAGCGGTTACGACATAGAAATTTCACGCGTTTGGCGATATTAACAGCTAAATCACCGATTCTCTCCAGGTCGTTGTTGATCTTCAGAATCGCAACCAGGTAGCGCAGGTCGATAGCAACAGGTTGATAGAGTGTCAGGAGGACCAGAAGGCGCTCCTCCATCCTGACCTCGTCGATATCGATCTGATCGTCAGTTTCAATCACCCTGCGGGCAAGTTCGGGATCGCGGTTCTCGACCGCCAGAACAGCCTGTTCCACCTGCTTTTCGACATTGCCACATAGTTTCATCAGATCGGCCTTAACCTGATTGACTTCCCGGTGCAGACGAACTGTCATAAACACTGATCTCCAAACACAAGTTTATGTTTTTGATGCACTTATACTATATTGATCGGCCGTTTTGTACATGCCCTCCATGAGAATTATGATTAGACCTGAAGTCAGATTCGGCTCAGTAAGACAGACAGGTAATATCAGTAACCGATCGGGACAGTATTAGTTTAGCTGAATCCAAAATAATCAATATCTCTATGGGCGCAATATAAATATTAGCATTATGTTAGAAATTAGTGATATTATTATTAGCATTTATTGCAATTACTACTTATGACCCCACTTATACTGTCTCAGGAATATGGAACGACTCAGCTATTTAATTGTTTTAAACATTGCAATACATGCACTTAGTGTTTTTATCGTCATCAGGTGCCACCGAATCGCTATATTTCGCCCGCAAAAATCGGGGAGGATCCAGTATGAGTAATTCAAAAAATGAAAACCACAGAAATCATCATAAAAACTCGGATGAATCGAGCAAGCGAGAGCATAAACACGAGGAACACGGTCGGCATAACGACCATGACCACAATCATGAACATGATGGCGGTGACCATACCGAACATCATGCCATGATGATCAAAGATTTCAGAAGACGTTTCTGGATATCATTGATTGTCACAGTACCGATATTGGTGCTGTCTTCCACAATTCAGGGAATTCTGGGATTTGAGTTCTCATTCAGGTACGCCGGATATGTGCAGTTCATTCTTTCCACGTTCATTTACTTTTATGGCGGATGGCCGTTTTTGAGCGGTCTCAAGAATGAACTGGCCGGTAAGAATCCCGGAATGATGACACTGATCGGGGTGGCGATTACTGTGGCATTTACTTATAGTACTGCCACCACTTTCGGGCTCGAAGGCAAAACTTTCTTCTGGGAATTATCGACTTTAATCGATGTCATGCTTTTGGGGCACTGGATCGAGATGAAATCCGTTATGGGTGCCTCACGCTCGCTTCATGAACTTATCGAGCTTATGCCCTCGGAAGCTCATCGAGTGAAGAATGGTTCCACCGAGGATGTGAAAATTGACCAGCTTAAAGAAGATGATGTGGTCGAGGTGCGTCCGGGAGAAAAAATTCCTGTCGATGGTGTGATTTCAGAAGGTGAATCGGATGTCAATGAGTCGATGGTTACCGGTGAATCCAAACCGGTACGAAAATCGGCCGATGACGAGGTTGTCGGTGGTACTTTAAATGGCAATGGGTCGTTGCGTGTTAAAGTTCAACAGGCGGGTGACAATGCCTACCTCAACAAAGTAATTGATATGGTGCGTGAAGCCCAGGACAAGAAGTCTCGTGCTCAGCATTTAGCTGATAAGATCGCAATGTGGTTGACGGTGGTCGCTTTAACGGTTGGATTTGGTACCCTGGCAGTCTGGCTTGTGGCTGGACAGACACTGGTTTTTGCATTGGAACGGATGGCGAGCGTGATGGTCATCACCTGTCCCCATGCTTTAGGTCTGGCGGTGCCACTGGTAGTAGCCATATCAACATCAATATCTGCAAGGAAAGGGCTGTTGATCAGGAATCGTACAGCTTTTGAGAGCTCCCGGAAAATTTCGCTTCTGGCATTTGATAAGACCGGAACTCTTACTGAGGGCGACTTTGGCGTAACCAGATACAGTTCCGTAAGAGAAGATTCGGATGACGAAGATATTCTCAGGCTGGCGGCGGCCCTTGAAGCAAAGTCGGAGCATCCCCTGGGTGTTGGGATTATGAAAGAAGTTAAGGAAAAAGAAATCGATTATCCCGAGGCTAAAGAATTTAACAAGATTTCAGGTGAGGGCGTCGAGGCAGTAGTCGATGAAAAACAGGTCAAAGTTGTGGGTCCCGGTTTTCTCGAGAAGGAGCATATACAGATCCCCGATGAGGCGATAAAAAACGATCAGGAAACTGTGGTTTTTGTGCTCGTTGATGGCAGTCTGGCCGGCTATATCGCTATGGCAGACAGGATCAGGGAAGAGTCGTACGATGCTGTCAAAGAGCTAAAAGAAAGCGGTCTTAAACTTGTCATGATGACCGGCGATAATGAAAAGGTCGCAAAAAGCGTTGCTGATGAGCTCGGTTTGGATGAATATCACGCTGAAGTTCTGCCTGACCAGAAACTCGAAAAGATCGAGCAATACCAGAAAGATGGTGAGTATGTCGCCATGACAGGCGATGGAGTTAACGACGCGCCTGCTCTGGCAGCCGCCGATGTCGGTATTGCAGTCGGTTCCGGTACTGATATTGCCGCTGAAACCGCGGATATAATACTGGTCTACAGCAATCCACGGGATATAGTTTCGCTTATCGCGTTTGGTAAGAATACACATTCAAAAATGATCCAGAATTTCATCTGGGCCACCGGTTACAACGTCGTGGCGATACCGCTCGCGGCCGGAGTTTTATACAAAGCAGGTATTCTCATCAACCCCGCCATGGGCGCGATTTTGATGAGCCTGAGTACCGTGATAGTCGCGATCAACGCGCAACTGCTTAAAAGAAAATTGTGACAAAGTAGTGATTAGAAGGCCCTGGGCGGGATCAACATGATGCGTTAACATAATTCCCTGTCAAGAATTCGGAAAACAGCGGGCTGATTTGCTTAATAAATGTTGCGCCAATTCAATCGAAATATATAATTCCAGTAGCTTGAGATGATATGCAAATTTACTTACGGAGGAGAGCATGAAAAGAAATCTTCTGCTTGCAGTTGTAATGCTGTTAGCTTTGAGTTTGTGCGCGCAGGCTGATGTTCGCCATGAAAGCGTGGTTGAATACAAGTTTTCCGGCACACTGGGAACTGTTATGAAAGTCTTCGGCCTGGGCAAGCCGATCCATACTGTGGATTATTACAAAGGCGATATCAAGCGTTCAGACGTACTCGACAAAAAGGGCAGGGTACGAACTTCAGAAATTATTGACCTCGAAAACGAACTGTTCATCAGCGTTGATCACAAGAAGAAACGTTATACGCAGATGAGTTTCGACGAGTGGCGCCGGAACATGCGGGAGACGATGCAAAAAATCGAGGAGATGGAGCCTGAGCAAGAGGAAGATCAGAACGAATATGAACGTGAGTACTCCTATGATTTCGATATCCAGGTTGCCGATGAGCCCGAAGAAGTCCACGGTTTCCAGGCTAACAAGATGACCATGACGGTTGATGTTTACTCGCGTGAAAGAGGTTCGGATGAAGATTCTGTCAAAGAGATGACGATCATTTCAGAGCACTGGCTCAGCCCTGAGCTCGATGACAACGATGAAATCCAGGCCTTCAATATGAAGCTGATGAAGAAACTGGCTATGGACCCGGAAGAGGCCGAGATGGCATCGATGTTCGAACAGCTTTCGCAGACCAACCCACAATTGGCCGAGGCTATGAAAAGAATGGAGGATGAGGAAACCAAGCTCGACGGAGTGCCGATCAAGACAGTGATGGTTTTCGAAGCTTATAAGCCGGAAAGTGATGAAGAGCCCGAAGAAGAATCAGGGGGCGGTGGACTGTTTGGCGGTCTCAAGAAAAAGGCGACAAAAAAAGTGCTCGGTGGCGGTGGTGAGGATTCCGGTAAAGTGCTTGAACTCAAATCGGATATTCTCGAGCATTCCACTTCTGCTATCGACTCTAAATCATTTGCAGTCCCTGAAAAATACAAACTCAAGAATTGATTTTAGTCGGTCTGCTGTAAAAGATGATCCCCTTAATGGCGAGGGGATCATCTATCCACAGGAAGTTAGCGCGCCAAGGTATATGTAAGAAATTCGGGATCGATAGTTCCATGAGTGGAATAACCCCGGATCAAAACCTTCGGCCACGCCGACGATTTTTCATCTCTTCTTTAAGCTCATCTATGTAATCATTATAAATTTTCTGCTGTGAATCAGTCAATTCAGCCTCGATCTTATCATTTTGAGATTCCATCAGGTCATGTAATTTACGGAATCTGCTTTGCCTTGAACCGGAATCGTCCTCGAGCAATTGCTGGAACTGAGATTGGTAATACTCGAGAATCGATTCAATCGGTCTGACTTGATCTTTGTGCAGGTCGAGCAGGTGATTCAATTTTATTAACTGCGGATTGTAAACAAGCGGATAATCCAGGAGGGCCAGCTTCTCTTTTTGAGCGGAATTGAGAAGTTCAATTATATCATTCTCAGCATCCAGGTGCTGTTGTCTCCCGGGCGCGGAACCCGGATCCGGCTTCTGATCGGTTTTCGCAAGAATCTTTTGAGCGTAATTGCTCAAAACCGAAATGACCGCCTGTGTCTGGTTCGAATCGAGATTGAGATTATCGGCCAACCGATCGGATCTTTCTTTTACCAGCTGATCTGTGCCTATGGCTGAGACCGTCGTAGCTGAAATTATCAGGGTCAGTCCAATTAATTGAAATAGCTTCATAACCGCCTCCGGATTATTACGATCCTATTCACTTTCTCAGTTTGGACACAGGCGGATTTGATTTATTGCAAACATTTTGATTTCACACCAGTAAGTAAAAGTATAAAAGTTGATGTACACGCTTAGATTTGTATATTGATTCGCAAACAAAGGAGCATGAATGAGAAAGTTATTTACTATTGCAATTTTACTGTCGGTAATGTATTGCCCGGTTTTTGCTCAGCAGGCTGAGATGAAGGGTAAACCGGATAAACCGGTCCCTGAACCGATCAGCGAAACTATCCGCGAAAGTGTACACCGGGTGACAATCGCCGGAGAAACAATTGAATACAAGGCGATTGCCGGAATCCTGCATCTGAAAAAAGAGATCGATAAGCCGGTTGCGGCTGTCTTCTTCATCGCTTATCTGCGAGCCGATACCCGTGATGCTTCCGAGAGGCCGATTACGTTTTCATTTAATGGCGGTCCGGGGTCGTCCTCGGTATGGCTGCACCTGGGGGTCCTGGGACCCAGGCGGGTGTTGATGCAGGCGGACGGTCACGCTTTTCCACCTCCATATGAATTAGTCAACAACGATTACTCCCTGCTTGATCACACTGATTTGGTGTTCATAGATCCGGTCAGCACAGGTTACAGCAGGGCGGTACCGGGTGAGGACCCGAAGCA